>JBHHVC010000145.1:0-7119 GCA_046754125.1 Candidatus Zixiibacteriota bacterium | reverse complement strand
ATAAAGTACCCGCGAGTGTTTGAGGCAGTCTTTCCCTGGCACGGATTAAGTTTCCTCATTGCGAACAAGCTGCCGGGATTCCTCGTACTGGGTGCAGTCTTTCTTGTCGTGACAGGAGCCGAGGCGTTATATGCTGATCTGGGACACTTCGGAAAGCAACCAATTCGCGTAAGCTGGATTATTCCCGTTCTGCCGTGCTTGATCCTGAACTATTTTGGCCAGGGCGCCTTGCTCATTCAGGATCCGAACCAAGTCGCACACCCTTTTTACGCTATGGTACCGACATGGGCCATGATTCCTATGGTTATGCTTGCAACAACAGCAACTATTATAGCCTCGCAGGCCGTCATCGCCGGTACTTTTTCACTCACCAGACAGGCTGTACAACTCGGCTACCTTCCCAGGCTCAGAATCAGGCACACGTCGTCAAGCCATATTGGTCAAATATACGTCCCTTTTGTCAATTGGGGGCTGTGGCTGGCCACTACTCTCCTCGTTATCACCATTCAGTCGTCGAGTAAGCTTGCCGCAGCCTATGGTGTTGCTGTCACCTCCACAATGCTCATTGCGAGTATCCTGTTCTTTGTAGTTGCGCGACAGATATGGAAATGGAAGCTGCTGCCGGCCGCTGCCCTGACGGGGCTTTTCCTGTTAGTCGACATCGCTTTCTTTAGCGCCAACATTACCAAGATCCTTCATGGAGCATGGATACCTCTGATGATCGGAGGCGTCTTGTTCATGCTTATGACCGTTTGGAGAGGAGGCCGTACACGGCTGGCCGAACAGTTTCGATCAACAACTATCTCGTGGGAACAGTTCATACAATCTCTGGAAGCGACGGAAATAAGCCGGGTAGCGGGGCAGGCCATCTATTTGTCAGGCAGTCCCGGAATTGTCCCGTCAGTGCTTCTTAACAACATGAAACACAATCAGGTTCTGCACAGTCAGGTTGCATCCCTACATATAACTACCGAAACTGTTCCTCGCGTAGACAATGATGAAAAGGTCGAGATAATTGAACACGGGAAGAACTTTTTCAGCATCATTGCCCGATACGGGTTTATGGAAAGCCCTGATATTGTCAATATCCTCTCGCTTGCCCGACAGCAGTCTGTCACTTTCGATATTGACAAAACTAGTTTTTTCTTGGGGAGAGAAAGGCTGCTGACCTCAGGGGGCAATGGGATGAGGCTATGGGGCAAGAGAATCTTTTCGTTTCTTTCTCGAAACGCTCTCGACGCATCGGCATTCTACAACATCCCTTCCAACCGAATAATTGAGATAGGAATCCAGCTCAAGCTCTAACCAGCATCTGCGGCCAAAGAGGATTCAACCCTGCTTTTGCGTCTGCATAGCTTTTCATAATCGCTGCACAGTCGGCGAAAAGTGCATTCCGGATCACAGTTGGCTGAGTGCAGTCTTCGTTGATTTGTGTGACCGACCGCACCCAGTAAGTAAGTGTCATTCTTATGCTTAACAAATTGACTCCAATGGCAGGGCAGTTGCCGATTCCATCGGCACAGCCTGTGCAGTAGGGGGGTGCAGACGATCATGCAGCAGGAGTAACGATGATAGAGAACCAGTTCCACAGAGGTTTTTCCGACGAACGACTCACCGCGCGGCCAGAGCCGAAGGTACGCAAGGATGATAGCGGCTACTACATTATGTCGCTCTCTGAAAACACCAAAGTCTATTTTGAGGACTTTTATCAATTCCTGGAAACGACCAACCTGCGCGCAAAGTCCGAGAAAGCCTTGCTGGAAAACAAGTTGGCCGAAACGCCGGCCGACCGGGTCGAGACTTTGTCTTTTTATCGTGCAAAAGCCATAGTAGTAGACCTGCTCGTTAGAACGGTCAGGAGATTCTATACCGACGGCTCCAATCTGGGCGTAGTTATGACGCCCTGGTGTTTTGGTACCGTTGTCCTGGAGAAGCTGGAAGTCTACAAGGAGCGCCTCAGCAAAGGAGAGGTGCGCGATCCAAATGTTGGAGAGTATCCATACTACGTCTGCCGCTATATTGAAGAAATCCATAGGCAGGTGTTGCTGGACCTTTTTGACTTTCCTGAACAGGCTTTCAATATGCGCTGGCAATACTCCGAATTGCTGAAGCGGTATTCGGGGATTCTCAGCGATATCAACAGCTCGCTTAACTCCGTACTTATGAAGATCAGAAAGTATGGTTCTTAGCGGAACCATTTTTCCCATACTCCCTCCTATTGGGCCCTCCGGCGTGAGCCGGAGGGATTTTTTTTGGAAAAAACAGCAAAACTGCCGATAACAGAAAGAAAGGTACCGACCCGGCCATTGCCGGCGGCAGCAACTGTAAACGACAAGCGAACATTGATAAATGGCTTAACGGCACATGGTGATTACTACGAATGTCAGAAACCGGCGGGATCAGAAGCACCTGTCCATCCATCTCGATTCCCTCCGGGTCGACTCAGTGCTCGATTTCAACCTGTACCTGAATGTAGCCGGCAACCTGGTTTTGTACCGCTCCGCAGATCTCCCCTTTACCGAAAGAACCCGTCAGAAGCTGCTGGACAACAAGGTCGATCGACTCTATATCACTGGGGACAGCCGGTCAACCTATCAGCATTACATCGAGCAGAACCTCAGTTCAATTCTGGCCGACCCGGCCATTCCTGAAACCAACAAAGCCGGTATTCTATACGACACTTCCACCAGCCTCGTAAAGGACGTCCTGGCAAACCCTACCTTCGGAGAAAACATCCGTCGATCACAGGAGATGGTCGCTAACACGGTCGGGTATATTCTCAAGGGGCGCGAAGCATTCCTGAATCTGCTGACTCTTACTTCATTCGACTATTACACATACACCCATTCAGTCAATGTCTGCACATTTGCGATCTCGCTGGCAAGGCAACTCGGCCATGATGACGAGCAGTTTCTCAACGAACTTGGGGTCGGCGCGTTGCTGCATGATGTTGGTAAGTCAAAAATCTCGGAGAGAATCCTTAACAAACGTACTTCTTTGACTCCGCTCGAGTTCGAGATAATGAAGAAACATCCCAAGTGGGGAGTCGAAATACTCACCGCCACCGACCGTATAGCCGCAACATCATATTACCCAATCCTCCAGCATCACGAGCGCGGTGACCAGCGTGGGTACCCGTCCGGACTGTCTCTTGACGATATGCATATCTATTCACAGATCGTCGCTATCGCAGATTCGTTTGACGCCATGACCACCAGCCGTGTCTACCAGAAAGCGATGGACACTTTTCCGGCGCTGAAGATCATGTTTTCGCTGAAGAACGCATACAATCAGCAAATGCTCAAGACATTCGCCGAACTGATGGGCCCAACAGACATGTAGGCGACTCGCCGACGAATCCCGATGAGCCTACTGAACCCAATCCGCAACGAAGATATTGGTCTCGTGAGGGCGGGCGTTGTTGCGGTTCGAGGCAAACACCAGTTTGGTTCCGTCGTACGAAAACATCGGGAAGCCATCGAAAGTCGTATTGTGTGTAATCTGTTCTATTTCGCGTGACTGAATGTCGATCACGAACAGATCAAAGTTTCGCCCATCCGGGTCGGCCAAATTGGAGCAAAAGATGACCTGCTTGCCGTCTGGATGAAAATACGGCCCGAAATTGGCTGCACCGTTGTCGGTCAACTGGATCGGTTTGCGATCCTTGAGATTCATAACGTAGATTTCCAAATGGCTCGGACGTATCAGTCCCTTTTTTAGTAACCGCTCGTAGTCCGTGCGCTTCTCACCTGTCGGCCGCGACGCTCGCCAGACAATCCACTCGCCATCGTAGGAGAAGAAAGCGCCCCCGTCATAGCCGACTTCATCGGTCAGCTGCTCAACATGGGACCCGTCCGGATCCATCATGTATATCTCCAGATCGCCACTGCGCACCGACGTGAAGAGTATCTTATCACCCGCTACCGAGTACACGCATTCGGCATCATAGCCGGGCGTATCGGTGAGCCTTACGAGATTACCCCCGTCCGGGTCCGCCCTGAAAATATCGAACGAGTCATACAGCGACCAGACATACCCCTGCGACATATCCGGACGCGGCGGGCAGTCGTCAGCGGCCAAATGCGTCGAGGCATAAATGATACTCTTGCCGTCGGGCGAAATGTAGGAGCAGGTAGTTGCTCCCCTGCCTGTCGACACCAGCCGCGCATTGGTGCCGTCCACATTCATGCGATAGATGGCATCGCATCGGTGTATGCCGCTTGTCGTTTGAAAGATCAATTCGGAAGCATCGGTGCTGAAGTACGCTTCCGCATTCTGGCCACCGAAGGTCACCTGCCGAAGATTACTCAGGTGACGCTCCCCCTCAAAGATGGTTGGGACTTGCGTTTTCAGGCCTGACGCTAAATCTGTCCCGGACTGACTTCTCTCAACTTTTTCGATACACCCGGTTAGAGCAATCGCTAAAACCACTGCTGTTATCAAACGGCCCATAACATCCTTTCACACAGATATTGTAGCAAAAATGCTGTCTCATGGACTCCACACGTTGTAATATGGTATCTGTAAACCGTCAGGAGGTCAACTGATAATGTTGAAGCTAACAGCATTCGTGATATCAACAGCTTTGTTTTGTCCGACCAACATTTCTGCCGATGACGACATTCTCGGCCAAGTCCTTGGAGAGGTTGGATTCACTCGAGCCGATCTTGGTTACCGCCCTGCCGGCTATTGGAATCGCTTTCCGCTGGATGTCCCATATCGGCTGACGTCGTTCGACGCCCTCTTTGCCGAGCCATTGAAACTGTACGACTATTCTATGGTAATGGCCAATGCGGTGGAGATTTATCTCAATCCAACCTATGCCGACAGCGCGGACGACGGCTTATACAAGCTGGTGTACAACCTTGGAGTTGACAAGAAACTGGGTGGCTTTCGGTCATACTCGGCCAACCTGCTGCCAGCTCCCGACAACGACCACGCGCTCGAAACCGCAATTGAGCGACTTTTTGCACTTGGCGAACGCGCAGTAGATGTCTACTCCTTTGGATCGAAATCTGAGACCCCCGATCCACGCGATGTTGTTCGAGAGAAGACCAGCAAACTTCCCGACACAGTACGAACGGTCATGGCGACACTAATTGTCAATTTGACCGAGGCGATCAAATGGCGCAATCTTGCCTTCCGCAACTGTGGCGATGAGGACATGCGCAGGGCATTTGAGATCCGCGACCTGGCCCAGACACAGGGGGACGGCCAGATATATTATCCCGAACTGGACGATATTGCGGCATCAATCGACTGGCCATCACTGCACTACGCCGCGTTGAAAACTGCTGCCGCGACCGAAAGAGCCGAGCGAGCGCTCAAGCCGCTGGCCGGACAGATCCCCGACGATTTTTCGCTGGAACTGGCCACCCCGTTTGGAACGATTGCCATGTTCTCCCCCACCAACAAGACAAAAGCTGCCGGCTCTGTCGGCGAATTGTTCTCATCGCTAAAACCGTCGATCCCCGGCTGGTTTGAATATGATGCATCCAACACACTTTGCGTTATTGATTTCGGGCGCAACAGTATCTGGCAGGGAACACCCGGAGCAACTTTTTCCCTTTCAAACCCGATATCAATACTTATCGATCTGGGCGGTGATGACTACTATGGCTATGATCGTACCGCCTATCAGCCATCGTCCGGTGTGGGATTGATGGGTGTCGGAATTGTGCTCGACAGCGACGGTGACGATCACTATAACGGCTCGGTGTATGCACAAGGTGCGGGGCTGTTCGGAGTCGGCGTTTTGCTGGATCGAAAAGGGAATGACAGCTATAAGGGGACCGAATCGGTCCAGGGGTGCGGCTACTTCGGAATCGGTCTTTGCGTCGACGCTGAAGGCGACGACGAATACTACCTGTACGGCGACGGACAGGGATTGGGTGGTGTAGGGGGAGGAGTAGGCGTGTGTGCGTCCTATTCGGGTAACGACAAGTACACGGCAGAACCGTATTCGGACGTTTACAACCGGGGTGATTATCACAGCGAACACAAGATCAACGGCAACACAGCGCAAGGAGCGGGTTTCGGGCGGAGAGGCGACGGTTCCGACGGTCATGCATGGGCGGGCGGACTCGGCGCGATAATTGATATTCATGGTGACGATCATTACCTGAGCGGCAACTGGACGCTCGGTGTCGGCTACTGGTTTGGGACTGGCATCGCGATTGACCGCACGGGCAACGACATTTATGAATCATGCTATTTCACACAGGCATCGGGCGCGCATTATTGCAACGGCATACTTGTCGATGAGGACGGCGACGACGTGCACAAACTCTATGAGACGGCCGGAGCAGGTTTAGGATTCGGATGGGATTACACCAACGCCATATTGATAAACATAGGGGGGAACGATTCATATCGTGCCAAGATAATCTCGATGGGACTGGCGCAGATTCGTTCCAATGCTTTTTTGATCGATATCGGCGGTGACGACAGCTATCAACTGGGCAAGGGGACAGCCGGGCTCGGCGAGGCCACATATCGAACCGACTACGATCATCCCTCGAAGCTGACGCCGTACTACACTTACGCCAAATCGTTCGGCGGGTTTATCGATATCGGTGGCGCCGACCGGTATGTGCGGTTTGATTCGACGGGGAACACACTATGGACGACTGGCGGGGACAATTCAATCTGGCTGCAACCCGCCCGCAGCGATTCGACATTCGGCGCTGATAACTTCGGAGTTGGTATCGATGTTGATAGCGGCACAGTGCCGGAGTTGTTCAGGTGGGAGCGTTAGGCTGCTTTTGTAGATTGCATTGTTCGAACCGCAGGGGTTCGGATGTACATTGCTGCAAGCATCTATCCTGAGAATCTTTCGACTAACAAAAAAGCCTCGCCGGTTTGCGAGGCATGTCGCTTGATTCGTCGAATCACTTCCGGTAATGACATCCGGCTTGGAAGAATTAGACTGTAAAAGTGGCTGTAATCCATTAGGAGCATGGGAGTTCGGTCACGAGATGCTTCTTTGATAGCAACCTTCGTGAAGCCAGCCATGGAGATAAGAATCCCCATTGTGTTGTCGGCTTTTCGTACGATCTTCGTCATAAAAGAATCAATATCTGGCGCTCCGGTCTGCTGGCTTGTAAACTTAGTCTCAAT
>JBHHVC010000144.1:0-7136 GCA_046754125.1 Candidatus Zixiibacteriota bacterium | reverse complement strand
CAAAAATCGCTTGACCATTTCCAAATCGTTCGGCCACCTCTCGACATGCAGTCTCGTCAATGTCGAATACGCCTATCTGCTCAACTTCTTTTGCCTGGCCAAGATCATAAACGGCCGCCCGGCCCATCAGCCCGGCACCCATAACAGCTATTTTCATCGCTCACCTTTGGTCATTTAAGTCAAAGTTACAAGGATCGGCGCCAATATAGGCTGGCCGCCTGCGCTGAGAAAGCACATTTTTGTCTTCGTGGCGCGCAAAACAGCAGGCTTCCTTCAGAACTGGAAGAGCGAGTCGATACCAGATCAATACAGGGTAAAATATATAGGGTTATCTATGTAATGGGGGCCACCATGACATCTGACAATCACGACCATGGAAACCAGGACGGATCGGATCTGAACGACAAGACATTGATCGAATCGCTCAAGCCGCTCATCGGTCGCTGCCTTGTGCTCAACCACGAACTCAACAACTACATGGCGGGCATAATTGGGTACTGCGAACTTCTTCTGGATGAAGAGGAACAACTTAGCGAAAACCAGAAACAGATGATCCACGGAATCAAGAAATGCGCAAACAAGATCGGCAAAGATATCGAAGAGATGGCCAAGGAAAAGGCTCTCCTTGCAGATATGATCGACCTCAAGCCATTCCTGGAAGTTACAAGAAACGACGATGAACCGTCAGATTAACTGATAGACCTTCCGAAGCAACCACTCAAGCGACAAAGCGCTGACAATTACAATCATCAGGAAGAGGCGATTCCAGAGAGTCAATTCGTTCGTTAGAGTCTCTCTAACCGGCTCAAGATTCAACTCGCCTATTGCATCGTCAAATCCTTCATACCGACAGTATTTTCCGCCCGAAAGACGCGCGAGTGTCATCAGAGCAGCTTCGTCCCCGCTCTGATCAAGTTCTTCGAGGGAGAATGGCTCTACGACTATCTCACCCCGGCTCTGCTTTAGTACTTGACCATCCTGTGAAAACTCCGCCGCATATGTGTAGGAGCCGGGCGCAAGATTGCGGCAATCGGCACGATAGGTCCCTTCACCGGTCGCCAACAGGTCCACCTCTCGTTCATACTTGCGATCGGTGCGTGTCATTTTCACGTGGCCGGTTACCCCGGATAGCGGGCGATAACCCTGGTCGAAGGCGTGCCCGTCAAAACGCACCAGCTCTCCTCGACTATACACCTTTCGTTCAGGAGCAATCCTGACCGGCTCAAAGTCCTCACTCACTGTCAGCCAACTGGCTATGCCGTCGACAAGTCGGTCATAACGGGATTGATCGTCTCCGAAGCCGATGCTGATGAATTTCCAGGTCCAAAACGGCAGAGCGGCGCTGGCTAGCAGTTTGCCCGGGCCGTGCCGCTCAAAGCCCATTATGGGAAGCCGTGTCCCTAGTCCAGTTGCAGCCGAACCATAGGCCAGAATCACGCCCTCCGGGTCTACATCGTCGCACCGCACCAGTAGATGAAACGGTGGCATATCTGCCCAGGCGCTGCGTATGCCCTCGCGACTATCCGCAAGACGAACGGCCGGGTGAAACAACTGGCTCTCTGATGGCTGACCGCGAAATTCCCGGTACTCGGCTTTTGAAGAATGCGATGGACTAAATGGTAACAAGCGATTGAACCATTCCAGCGGCCGTGACAAAGCGAATTGACTCCCCATCAATAGCCAGATGCTGCCGCCCCTCTTGTTCAGGTAGTCGGTTATGACGTCGCGATGTGCAGCCAGTTTGTTCGGATCGGGATCGTGCAGGATCACCAGGTCGTATCGATTGAGTTCGGTCTGCCGGGAAGGAAAACGACCGAGCATGTTGCCGGAGCGCGGACCGGTCACTTTTAGCTCGACCTCATACTTGTCGGACGATGCAAGGAATCTGCGCAGAAACCCTACTTCGTAATCAGGCTTATCTGTCATCAAGAGAACCAGCAGTCGGCTCTTTAGAACTTTCACTGCAACAGACCTGCTGTTATTATCAATCGATCGCTCCTGAGCCAGCGCCGGTATTCTCACTCGAAGGATTCTCTGACCCGGACGGTCGGGAAGGTAGCTGAGCGAGAATTCGGCGTGGCCGACTTCTTGATCGATCGTCATTTTCTTTTGCTGAACAACCCGGTTAGAGTCCACCAATTCGACCGTCACCTGTTTGTCAATTGCATTCTGCCAGTCGAGCGTTACTTTAATCTCGGTGGGCCGTCCGGCAAACAGAATCGGGTTGCAGTCTATCGATTCGATGCCGACATCAAATTCTTCAGATCGGCCGGCAAGATTCACTGCAACAACCTTGCGAGAAAGTGATACAGCCGCCTCGGAGATATCTTTGCCGGCATTCGACTTGCCGTCGCTGAATACTATGAGCAGATCCGCAGCATGTTCAGCATCTAGTTGCTCAAGGCTGTTCAGCGCGTCGCCCAGGGCTGTCCTGTTTGTGTCAACATTGTCAGGTTTGGATGTCAGGTTTCCGCCGAAGTAGTATCGACGAATATCCACATTGTTTTGCAAGTAGGAAAAACCGGGCGATGTCAGTAGAGAATCGAGCCGTTCGCTGCGGCTCTTTTTCTGCTCAATACGATTCATGCTTCCGGATCGATCAAGCAGCACTGCAACACGGGTCGGACGCTCAAACTGCCGAGTGTAACCTATAACCGGTTGCAGGAGGACCAGTACCAGCGCCAGAATTGCGACGAGGCGCAACGCTAGTAACAGCCCGCGTATCAGGCGTGGAACTGGCGGGTTAGTACGATAATACAGGTGTACGCCGGCCGCCCCCAGAATAAACAGAGCGGCAATGGATGCCACCATCCAGTTGGAGAGAAAATCGACAGCGAAGCCCGACAGATCAAACATGCAACGTTATACTCCGCGTAGATAGGCCGGGTCGAGATTGTCTGGGAAACCGATTGATGCTCAGGGTCACTTAAGACGCTCGCGTAGTAGCGTAGGTGACCATATCAACGAGGGACTGGTAGTACGGCGACGAATCGAGGGGTTGAAGTGCTTCCAGCCCCTGCCGGGAAAGCTCCTGCGCCCGGTTATAGGCGTAGTCGATTCCCCCGCTTTCTCCGACAAATCGATGCACTTTCTCAAATGATGATTCGTCTGTTCCATTGCCGATATGACGCTTCATTTCACGGACTGACCCGGCCGAAGCTTTCCTCAAAGAGAATATAAGGGGAAGAGTCATTTTGCCGGTCATCACGTCGTTGCCAGGAGACTTACCGGTAATATCCGGGTCACCGACAAAATCCAGCAGATCATCGGCAATCTGAAAGGCGGTACCTATTTTTTCACCGAACCGGGCAAACCGCTGGCGTTCTCGCTGGGAACGATGATTAAGAATCGGGCCGGACTCACACGAAATGGCAAACAATGACGCCGTCTTGTCGGCGATTATCGACAAGTATTCTTGTTCCGACAAATCGAGGTTACTTGTTTCCTCGATCTGCCTCAACTCACCGACAGACACCCTCTCCGTCGCGGTGGCAATAGCCTTCATCAGTTCGGTCGATTCAGTTTGTACCATCACGCGAAACGCCTTGGCAAACAAATAGTCGCCCATCAACACTGAGATCAGGTTCGTCCACTGCGCATTGACCGTGTCCTGACCGCGCCGCATTTCCGATTCATCCACCACATCGTCGTGTAGAAGGGTGGCTGTGTGAATCAGCTCTATGGAAAGGGAGGCATCGACTGCATGCTCTGTAAAATCGTCGGCAGCTCGCGAAGTGAGAAATAGAAATGCCGGTCGAATCCGTTTTCCCCGCGACTTTAGTAAGTGGCGGGCAATCGATGTAATGAGCGGTGAGTCTCCTGTCAGGTAATCCGAGAGCCGAGAATCAAACAGATCAAGATCAACCTTTACCGACCCGGTGTATTCACTTATCTTGTCAACATCCAGCATCTTCTTGTCCCGCTTCGTCTTTGACGGGCCGACCGTCGGACCGACCAGAATACGAATGATAGCCGAGTCGGTAGCAGTTGTCAATCGATTTCGCTTTGGGTGTTACGCTACGGCCCGCTCCCCCACAAAAAAAGGCCGCCGAGTGGAGCTAGCTCGGCGGCACATAAACCCAGCTATCCTATAGCAGGCTTGAAAGGAGCGCGACTTTCTAACCCCGCATAAGTCGCAAAACTGTTCCGGAGTTGATTAACGAATGGGCCAGCAGAGCAATTCCTGTGCGCGCGCGCATCCTGTTCACAGTGAGTTTTGTCATCTCCAATGCGAAATCTGCATCACGCAACTGCGATTCGGCGGCGATCAGGTTTTCCCGCGTCACCTCCAAAGATGACCGCCTCGATTCTAATTCGTTCTTCGAGGTGGCGCCTAGTTCGATTTGAACAGTGTCGACCTGAGCTATCGCGGCATCTATACTGGCAATCGCGCCTTCGGCGCCGGCCGTACTGGACAGGTCAATCCCGTCCAGATTACTTATTTCCCCTAGCGATCCCGCAGAACCATCGAGCAGTTTCGATCCGTTGAACTCCGAGGTCTCCACTTTGTCGTTGAAGCTCTCCACCAACTGCCGAGCGGCCGTATCGAACGCCTGCTGAGCGGTAGCGCTGTTTCCGCCCTCGTTGGCCGCTCCAATGGCCAGAGTTCGCAACTGGGTCAGGTCGGAGCGAAGCTGACCGACCGACGATGACGCATAGTCATATTTGGTGATTGTCTGAGATGTATTTTCAATTTCCTGATTGAGCGACGCTATTCGCGAGCGAAGTTGTTCCGATATGACAAGTCCCGCAGGGTCGTCCGATGCCCGGTTGATTCTTTGTCCACTGGCGAGTTTCTCCATCGACGAGAACATCGATTCAAAACTTGCGCTGATAGTCCTGGGAAGGGACCATCCAGAGGAGTTGAGTTTGACCGTTAGCCCCATAATAACCTCCTTGCCCGGTGTCCCTCGTTGCCCTGGAGGGCACTTGGGCTTGAGACACCAACGCACCTGCCATGCCGACCGAAGTGGAAAAAGCTATCCATTGTCTGCAAACCGTTTAAGACTAATCAGGCATGTAATCCCCCCCAATTTGCGGGGGAGTACAGGTAATCACGCCGGAACCCAAGCAACGACGGCCCCCTGATTTGTAGAGGGATTCCCCCATTAATGGGGGACGGGCCACGCATAATGGATTATACAATCTGTTTTGTCCATGAGAATGCCGCCGGGAGGGTAGTTAACCCGGCGGCATTGTGGAGGAACCAAATAACAGAGCAACGTTATTGGCTTATCTTTCCTTCAATCACATAATCATCGATTCTCGTCCAGTCGCCTGAGAAAGGCGGGAATAGTCCGATCCTCTTCGCTAAACATAGGAACTCTGTTGTAGTCGCGGTTGCCATTACCATTTCCGGCTCGTGGCACATCTGTTGCACCGACGGGCTGAGCAACCGCATCAACCGGCGTCCCCGGCACAGATGGAGCAAGCGGGGCTGTTGGCGAGAGAGGCTGCGTTGGCGTGTTTTGATTCAATATCGCCTTCCCCGGCAATACTGGCGTTGCGCTCACCTCAGGAAACAGCGACATCGGTTTGCCCGCTTCCAGATTTGCTGCCACGTCTTCCGCCTGCTTGCGCGGAGTCTGTTTGCCGATTCCGGTAGCGATAACTGTCACCCTCATGCTGTCCTTCATTTCCGGGTCGACCACAGCGCCGAAAATGATGTTGGCGTCGTTGCCGGCCGCGTCGTAGATGAGCGAGGTCGCAGTATTGACATCATAGAGGGTCATATCCTCGCCACCGGTCACATTGATGAGTACGCCCTGGGCGCCATCAATAGAGACCTTTTCTAACAACGGTGATGAAATCGCGTCGCGTGCGGCATCGACTGCCCGCTCTTCACCAATACCGCTGCCGGTTCCCATGAGGGCATCACCCATTTCTAGCATGACGGTGCGTACATCGGCAAAGTCACAGTTAATCAACCCGGGAACATTGATGAGATCGGAAATGCCCTTGGTCGCTTGGTGCAGGATTTCATCGGCAGTGGCAAATGCCTGGGCCAGTGTCGTTTTCTTGTCGACAATTTCCAAAAGCCGTTCGTTTGGAATCGTGATGAGCGTGTCGACTTTGGAGCGCAATTGCTCGAGGCCTTCGTCCGCTCGGCGCGTTCTCTTTGCACCCTCGAAACGAAACGGCTTGGTCACTATGGCTACAGTAAGGGCGCCTGCGGCCTTAGCCAGCTCAGCCACAATCGGTGCCGCACCTGTGCCCGTTCCACCACCCATTCCGGCGGTAATGAAGACCAGGTCAGGCACGCCGATCGCTTCAACTACCTCGTTCCGGCTCTCTTCAACGGCCCTGCGTCCGACCTCCGGCTGGGCGCCGGCGCCCAGACCGTTTGTAATCTCGGTGCCTATCTGCACTTTGACGCCGGCCGGGTTTTGATCGAGAACTTGTGCGTCGGTGTTGATCGCAACAAACTCGACGCCCTTCATTCCGGCAGCGATCATGCGTGCGATAGCGTTACCGCCGCCTCCGCCCACTCCGACTACCTTGATGTTTGCGTACCGGACAAAGTCCTCGGCAAATGCGAACGTGTGCATGCTGTCGCTCATCTTGCTCCTCCTATGACCATTTTTCAGAACTTATTTGAAATCCAGTTTTCCATTTTCTTCAGCACATTGCGCACAGAGCTGCGGCGATGCCCTCTCATCGGCTCGTGACGAAAACCGTAGGCCGCCAGGCCGTGCGCAGTGGCGTAGGCGGGCGTGGCTAACTCGTCGGGAGTATGATCGAATCCGGAAAGTTCGCCGGCCCGGACCGGCATATCAAATATCTGCTCGGCCAGATCGACACTGCCGGGCAAGGCAGACCCACCGCCGCAAAGTACAATCCCGCCTGTAGGCGTATCGCCGATGCCGGATCGTTTCATTTCCCGCAGAGTCAATGAAAAGATTTCCTCCATGCGCGGTTCGATTATTGATGCAAGCACATGGCGCGAGATTTCTCTGTCCTCCCTCGCTCCCGGAGTAGAAACAGTTATCATCTCGTCTGCCGACACTGCCGACGCCACTGCGGCACCGCTGGCGATCTTGATCGACTCCGCCTGTTCCACCGACGTTCGTAGACCGATGGCGATATCGTTGGTAACATTCCTGCCACCGAGTGATACCGTAGCAGTGTGTCGTATG
>JBHHVC010000143.1:0-7137 GCA_046754125.1 Candidatus Zixiibacteriota bacterium | reverse complement strand
GACTGGTCAGGTACGGAAGAATGGACATATGTACGTCGATGGCGCATTGTGGAGAATCGAATCCACCGAACAGCTCGAAGTCGGCGACAGAGTGCAGATACTTGAGATCAATGGATTGACAATGAAAGTTAAGAGAACCGATTAAAGAGTGAGGGGTAGCTAATGCCTGCATCGATTCTTCCAATAGTATTCATCGTAATTTTTGGACTATGGTTCCTTTCGTCGGCCGTTAAAGTCCTTAAGGAGTACGAACGTGGAGTCGTGTTCCGGCTTGGACGGTTGACCGGAAGTCGTGGCCCCGGACTGATCCTGCTTGTGCCGATCATTGAAAAAATGGTACGAGTCGACTTGCGCGTCATCACGTACGACGTGCCGCCACAGGACGTTATTACTAAAGACAACGTCTCTGTCAAAGTGAATGCTGTGCTCTATTTTCAGGTGACCGAACCGAACAAAGCGATTGTGTCTGTGGCTAATTTCTTCGAGGCGACGTCCCAGATCGCGCAGACGACGCTACGCTCAATCTTGGGTCAGGTCGATCTGGATAGTCTGCTGGCTGATCGGGAAAAGATAAATTCGGAGCTTCAGCATATTATCGATGAGCAGACTGAACCGTGGGGAGTCAAGGTATCGGTCGTTGAGGTCAAGAATGTTGATCTTCCGCCTGAGATGATGCGAGCAATGGCCAAGCAGGCCGAGGCCGAGCGCGAACGCCGCGCAAAAATCATTCATGCGGATGGTGAAGCCCAGGCTGCGGCTAAGCTGGCCGAGGCTGCGGAGATTATTGCAAGGCAGCCGAACGCCATGCAACTGCGATTCCTGCAGACTATGGTGGAAGTGTCTGCTGAGAAACACTCGACCCTGATTTTCCCAGTTCCGATCGATCTGCTGTCGTCGCTCCAGAAATTCTTGGACAAATAGATGACCGATTGAGCGTAGCACAGTTAGTACTTTGTTGAGCAGGTAACAGGCGTACAGCACCTGTGGCGGGTCAGGGTGCTAGTGGCCTTCAGGAAGTTTCCTCAGTAAGGCTGATATTGCGTTGAGCCGCCTGTCCCGGCTGTTCAGGGTATCCGCCTCATCTTACTCTTCTATCTCTCCTGTCATCGGGACGAAGCGAACCGTGTACAGTTGTTTCTTTTCGATCTTGTCGCCGACCTTACGAATCTTGTATAGTTCTTGCGATCGTTGACGAGCGTCGCCAATCGGAAGTACCATTCGTCCGCCGTTGACCAGTTGCTCGACCAGTTGGTTTGGTATTGTGGGCGCAGTCGCTGTAACAATAATGGCATCGTAGGTTGCGTGCTTTGCCCAACCGTGAGTTCCGTCACCCAGCATTGTTTTGATATTGTCATAGCCAAGCTTATGAAATAGCTTGTTGGCCCTCAAGAGAAGGTCGGGCAGAATCTCTATAGTGTATACACGGGATACAATTTCTGCCAGTACCGCACTCTGGTAACCGCATCCGGTTCCGACTTCAAGCACTTTGCATTCTCGATCAAGTTCGAGATGTTCGGTCATGGACGCAACGACATAGGGCTGCGATATCGTCTGACCATGACCGATCGATAGCGGAGTGTCATCGTAGGCCCGGCCAGCAAGGCGAGCGGGCACAAACAGATGTCTGGGAACTGTTCGCATGGCTGCAAGAACGCGCGCATCCATGATCGAACGACTGACAAGTTGGGTGTCAACCATTTGCATACGGCGCGAAATATGCACTACGTCGTTATACCTGGCATGTTTCCTGAACATCATGCGAAAACTCCCAGAACTATCATACAGCTTTCGCGACTGTATTCCCAGAATTATCGGACCGCGCAGCCCGAGCATTCAACGTTCAGGGTGTCGGGAGTTGCTGACTCGTCGGGTCGCCGGTGACTGTGTGTTCCACTCCACTATTCCAGGCAACTATGTGTCGAAGATCGGCTTCCTACAAACAGCAGGGCGTTCCACCAATGCCAAAAATGATATCCACGATAATTGTCAGATCTATCACGTCAACGGCTGAGTCACAATTCAGCGAGCCGGCAGCGAGAGGGATCGGCTCCGGGCCACCGCCAAAAAGATAATCAACCAGGTATGTCAAATCGACAATATCAGGTCCCGATCCTGAAGCGTTAATGTCTCCGCAGACAAAGTTGAGATAGACAAAACTGATAGGGTCACTCTGGTAAGTGGAACTGTGACCGGCATCGTCGTTCGTTTTGACACGCCAGTGATACCTGTTGCCTGCCAACAAAACGTTGCTATCAACAACGAGGCTGTCAACAAGAGAGGTCTGACTTAACACGACGGAGAAGAACAACGAGTCTGTCGCGAGCTGGACAAAGAAGTGTTCGGGCGCATGTTCCCATGGCGGGGGAGTGGCCGCCTGCCATTTCAGCGTAATCTGGACCAGGTCGAGTGTGTCACCATCAAGCGGCAACAGTTGTGTCGGCACACCCGGAGATTGCGTGTCGAGAATAAACGTTGCGGCAGCGCTATACGGGGTCTCGTTACCGGCCAGATCCGCACGCAGCGCCTGCCAGTACCAGCGACCATCCGGCAGCGTATCAGTGACAAGATAGTTTAGAGAGAAGATTGAGTCGTACACAATGATACCGGAACTGAAGGTAGAGTCCTGGGAGAAGCGTATCCGGTTGAATTCAGGTGAACCCGTAGACGCCTGAGATTTACTTCCAAAGACAAGATTCACGTTTATGGGTATCTGCCCGACGATTTGCGAATTGGCCGGAAATGATGGCGCTACCGTCATGGGCGTGTCGACATCCACGATGATCTCAAAAGGAACCAGTTGCAAGGACGAGGAGTCCGGTCCGACAAACCGCCGCACCGCCCAATAGTGTGCGCCGTTACCCAGAGAATCAACAATAGGCATAGTGAAGGGCGGAGCGCTGATTGCCGTATACTGATGTTCGATAGATGTCATATTCTGGTTAGAGGCGATGAGCAACGAGTAGCTGTCCCCGGGATCGTCCCAGTCGAAGGTAACAACTCTTTCCTGTGTGTAGTAGTTATCCACCGGAACCAGTAGCGATGGCGGGGGATAGGGATTGTAGACCACCAGTGTGAAGCTGGCCGTGTCACCGCTTCCGCCCGTACTTGTGGTCGCTACAGCAACGAAATTGGAATCAAGATGAGTCAGTTCGGCCGGAACCGATACTGATACTTGCAACGTTGTGTCGGACATTGGGGGCAAAGAAAAAGTTGTTGCCGAAGGCAAATACTGCCAGCCCTTGCTATCACCAGTAGTCATTGTCACGAGGTCACTACCATTGCCGTTGTTGGCGACAAGTACGTCAAACAGGAAGGTTTGTGGTGATGCTACCGTATCTCCGATGATCGAACTTGTTGCAATGCTATAGAACGCGTTGGCCGTCACAACAACCTGTCCCTCCGATGCAATACCCGCGTTGACCAGGCTGGTAACGGTGCACACTATCGAATCGCGATCACCTGCAAGGGCTGGTGCAGGCACGGTAGCCTGTAGTGGGAAGAATACAGAGTCGTACACATCGAGGAAGAGTGTTGTGTCTGCTGTTGTGGCCAGCCATCCGCTGTCATCAGAAATCTGAATCTGGACCGAGTCTGCCGCAGATCCCACATTGGCAACCCAGAACTCCACAGGGGTTGTCGCTCCCGGATCAACCTGTGGGTCGCCACCGTCAAAAACTGCCAGCGCAAAGACATTGCCCGGGAGGTTTGAGCTGTCGGGTGTAAAAATCAGCGAGTACTTTTGGGGACCATCCGGTATGTTTGAGCCGGTAACCCTGGCCTTCCACAGACCGGGAACGGCGCCGTCAGGTTCGACTGTCTCAACGTTGTTGATATGATCTTCACCGCGGGTGGCATTGCTTGGGTAGCTAGTAGTATCCAGAACCCATGGTAACTCAGTACCTCCGAATGGGTCAATCAACACAAGGTCGAGGTCATTTACAAGCGCCTGGGCCGCCGAGGCCAGTCCGCCGGGATCGTCCCATACCAGAGTGACTTTCAGCTTTGTACCAGCAAAAGTGACGTCATATTCGTGCGTTTCTCCCGTAGAAATCTCGGCTTCAACATAGGATGGAGATCCGTCGCTGATCTTTTCAATTGCTGCAACACCGTCGACCTTTCCGTGACCGAAAGCGAAGTCCGGGCCGGGATTTCCCAAGTCGATGGCCGTGTTCATGAGGATTCCCTTGTAGGTGGACGGTAGAAGGGCAGGGCTGCTCGGGAACAAATCGTCATACCGTTCCTGTAGTAGTGTAACGATGCCGGCCGTAGCAGGGCATGACATGGAGGTGCCGCACATAGTGGTATACCCCGAGCCTGCCCGACAACTGGTTACTGCGCATCCCGGGCCAACCACGTCTGGCTTGAGTCGGCCATCCTGACAGGGGCCCCAGGAGGAAAACGAAGTCATTTGGTCGGTAGCAGAACTGATCGCCCCGACTGTAATCAGGTTCTTGGCTGTTGCGTACGGCGACACCGTCAAGTAGGTCCAACCAAGTGAACCGCAGTAGCTGGACGAACCGCCACGCTGGTTACCGGCCGACCAGCAGATAGTAATCGGTGAATTAGCCAATCCTCGTACGACATTGTCCAGTGTCGCGCATTCATTGCGATACTCACCCATCAGTGCTTCACAAGCGAGTTGAGTCGCAGGGTCGCCCACCCCGAGCCCCCAAGAGTTAGTGCTGACCGTTGCACTGAAGCCTACAATTGCGTTGGTGTACTCGGAAATCATCTGGGAACTGCCACCCCACCACAAGTAGGACTTGATCCGGGCAGATGGCGCCATGCCACGATACTGTCCGGACGAAGCAGTGCCGTCGCCGAGGACAGTACCCGCTACATGAGTAGCATGGTTTTGAATCGAGGCGCTGCTGCCGTGAACGATTCGCCCTGCCAAGTCGGAGTGATTGTCGTCGGCCAGCCCGCCATCCCATTCGGCAATTCGTACGCCAGCCCCTGACAGATTGTAGGGAATTTGCTGCAGTATTTCCGCGCCGGTATTCTGACGACAAAGGTCATTGTGTATCTCGGCGGGGGGGGCTACCAGATCGATCCAGACGACAGCATCTAGCTCGGCCACCCGGTAATATGCGTCGCGGTGCATTATCAGTTCAAGCGCTCCTGTTGAGACATCCATACCAACTAACTCAGCATCAAAGTCGGCCGCAAACTGGCCAGCCCGGTAGACGAGGTCTTCGTCACCGTGCAGAACAACGACAAACTGTACTCGATTGGAACCACGCTTTGCCCACTCTGCTTCCGGCAGCAACTCGAGCAGCTTGGCCAGCTTTTGTTCGGGTTTTATGCTATCAAACCATCGTATCCGATAAGCCGAAACGAGGGAACTGTCAATTGACGAGTGTATCTTGGCTGTGTAAGCATAGTT
Source organism: Candidatus Zixiibacteriota bacterium (assembly GCA_046754125.1). Taxonomy (GTDB): domain Bacteria; phylum Zixibacteria; class MSB-5A5; order GN15; family FEB-12; genus JBHHVC01. Next base: position 1,751 of record JBHHVC010000143.1, on the reverse strand, counting down.
TGGAAGATAGCTGATTAGCTCGATGCCCTCGCTCTTCATTCGTGATCGTTCTGCGCCGGTAACCGGATTTTTGAACTGAATGACGGCGTGCTTGTCTTTAAGAGATGCCGAACGCATTGAAATAACAGCTGTAGAATGCAGGGGCGGCGGTTTTAGAGTTCCCGTTCTAAACCGTACAGAGTAATCCCGTTCAGCGGAAAATGCTGTTACGGCTATAAACGCCACTATCCCTGAGCACAGCAATGTTCGGACGATCTTCATAGATGTGTATCCTCAAGCGAGTTTCATTCTACCTGTGCCCGTTGCAAGCTCTAACGAGACACAGCATTTATCAGAAGTGAATATACACTGGCTTTCGTGGTTGTCAATAAGTATCTTATTGCAACAGCAAAGGTTAGGAACTCAGATCGACTATTAACTTTGGAGCACAGAATAGAGATGTCGCGACAGTATTGGCTTTTCAAATCCGAGCCGGGCTGCTATTCGGTCGACGATCTTGCTGCTCAGCCCGATCAGACCGACCATTGGGACGGAGTCAGAAACTACCAGGCACGAAATTATTTGCGAGACGAAATAAAACGTGGTGACGGCGTTTTCTTCTATCATTCAAGCTGCCAGCCTGCTGGAATTGTGGGGATATGCAAGGTTGTTCGTGATAGTTACCCCGATCATACGGCACTTGCCCCTGAGGCAGATCATTTCGATCCGAAAGCTACAAGAGACGCACCGATCTGGTTTATGATTGATCTCAAACTTGTTCGGAAACTGCCTGACATGATCACTCTGGCTCAACTCAAAGCTACACCCGGACTTGAGGGGATGGCCGTGTGTCAACGCGGGAGCAGACTGTCCATTCAGCCTGTCAGCACCAGTGAATGGGATGTTATCATGATGCTGGCGAAAGAAGCATGATATGCGTTTCAAAATGAGGTAGGGTAATGATTGGAGAACTTTCCAACCACTTTTACTCGCTCGGGAGAAGTCGATTCTTACCGGAACAAACAGTATGAATACTCTCTTGCTGATGCTTCTGGCAATGGGGCTGGTTGTCGTGATTCTATTGTTAGTGAGCCTTACACGAGTCCAGCGTCGATTGCTTGGCGAAATGAATGCGCTTCGCAGCTATTTCCAATCGATGGAGACTGAATCAAATGTCCCCAGTACTCAGGCGGATCAGTTTGTCACCAGAGTGAGGCAGATTATAGAATTGGCCAGGGTTGCACTCAAAGCCAAGCCTGTAGTGTCGCTGGACATGATCATTCGCGCCATCGATCGACAGGCGGCGGCCGAGGCCATCGCAATGTATCAGGATATCACAGCATCTCTGTCCGTCGATAAAGTAGACGAAGAGTTTCCTACGGCTGAAATCAGGCAGCTTGCCGCTGTCTGTCTGCTCAGTCTGGGAAAACCAGACCGTGCGCTGCCTCTGCTAAAACAACTTACAAAAGACCAACCGGCAGACGAGGAGGCTCTTTTTCTCATGGGGCTGGCCTACAACGACATTGCTCGTTTCGAAAAAGCTATTGAGTGCTTTCGGCAGCTGGCGGAAGTGAGCGAAAACAACGACGCGCTGTATCTTTTATGGGGTGTGAATCTAGCCCGGCTGTATGATGAGACGACGAAGGTTGAGACGTTAAGGCAAGCTGTCGAGAAATTCGAGCAGGCGGCGAAGATCAACGAGGCGAACGACAGTGCATGGTACAATTGGGGATTGGCCCTTGGTCGGCTGGCTGAACTCGAGAAAGACACAG
>JBHHVC010000142.1:0-7153 GCA_046754125.1 Candidatus Zixiibacteriota bacterium | reverse complement strand
GACGCGAGCCGACACAGCCATTGGCCCCGGTAATGAGCACTGTTCGGGAAGATTCCTGACTATCCATCACTCCAAGGTAGCAAAAAACATGAATTGTGACAAGGACCACGCTGGGCAGTTGCGGGTTGCGCGCAAAAGCAGTCATTGGCCTGGCTATCGAACCGCCAACAGCGGATGCTCGCAGCCCAGCCTAGAAGACCTGAGCAGAGAAACGATAGACCTGGGTGTCGCTCTGGCAGTAGCTGTTTTTTGGAAGACCGGCCTTCAGGCAGGTTTGCTGCAAGAACTCGTCGACACTCCAGCCGCGGCTGGAGGCCACTTGGGGCAAAAGCAACCCTGAATGGTGTTCGAGCTTAATCATAAGGCCGTCGCGTCCAATCCTGATGTCTCGAAAATTGTGTACCCGTTCCAATGGCGTAAGGACGGAGATTTCGCACTCGACCTTTTCGAACTCTTCTTTGGTAAGCGGGTCAAATCTCGGGTCTTCAAAAGCAGCCGCGACAGCAAGACGAGCAACGGCCAGATACAGCGGATCGTGCGACCGGATTTCACCAATACAGCCCCGCAGACCGGAATCATCGGAGAGAGTAACAAAGACGCCGCGTCGCATCGACAGGGAATCTGTTGCAGGCGGTTCATAGTTTTTTCTATCCAGATAGGCTTGGATCGAGCGGTGAACAATCGAGTGTAACAGTTGGCAGTCTTCCTCTGACACTTCTTCTCCTGGTGTCCTGCCTGCCGCTTGTTGGCCGACTGTCGACGTGACGATTTTGGTATCCTTACCCGCGACGACCACCGCCGACAGATAGCCGACGACCTCGGAGAAATCGCCGGTCGTTTCACCCGATGTCGTGTAATCGATGAAGCGGACTTCGTTGCCTCCAAGGCGTTTTGAAGCTAACATTACGGCAGCGACAGGCCCACCGCCGCATGCCTCGCCTCGGCCGCTTTCGATTGTCTCCATTACCAGATCAGGGTCGTATTTCTCGATTGCCTCGCGCATGGCGCCATCGAGACGTCGAGCTTTGCGTTCGGGATGAAAATGGGACAGGTCGCTGGAAGCCACAAGCAATGTGTTTGTCCCGACAAGTGTCGATGCAAGTACTTCACCCAGCGACGAAACCGATTCCTCTTCCTGGTCACCCATTACAATTGCCACCAGTTGAAACTTTCCCAGAACAGTCTGCAGGAAGGGAAGCTGCACTTCGAGGGCATGCTCGCCACGCGTTGATCCACTGGCGTGCCCCTGGTTAGACAGGTAGACACTTGGATTGATACCGGCAATCTTCTCTGACAGGGAGCGATCGATTTCCACAACCCCAATAGGCGTCTCGTATCCGGCGCCGCCGTAAACGGCAGCTCCCTTGAAAAACACAGTGTGCGAGGGAGACACTATAACAACAGTATCAAATTGCTCCCCCTCGAGGGTCTTATATGCCGATGCAGCCGTCTTCCCCGAATAGGCATATCCTGCGTGCGGAGCAATCAGGGCCAGCGGCCTTCCAGCCACAGTAGGCTTGGTCGCCTTTGCAAACAGGGAGGCGACTTCTTTGAGTAATTCTATCTGGCCGCTGGGATAAAATGTGCCTGCTGCCGATGGCTTTCGTATCTCTGTATTGTTTTCGTGCATCGTCTGTTCAATTCCTTCCGCAGCGAAGCTATGTTGACAGGCTGCTAAAGTCAATCCAGAACATGTGAGGCTGGAGTGTAGGAGACCAATTAGCAGTGTTCGGCCAGAAACCCTGTGCTCCGGACGAATGATCTGTCTGGCCTGCCCTGAGTGGCGGCGAAGACAGGCCCGACTTAGTTCGTATCTTCCAGTGAAACGAGGTATTCGATCAGGCTGGACATCTCACCATCGGAAAAGGTCGGCCACGCCATGCCTTCATCGCGGCTGTTTTCGAGCATCTCCGGAAGATGGTTCCACATTTGAGAGAGGAGGTCCATTTTAGGTCCACTAACCTCTGATGCTTCATGGCAGGCCAGGCAGGACTTTGACTCGAAGAGTTCTTCACCCTGTTGCACATCGCCAGTCGAGCGATCATGGTTAACGAAGAAAAGGTATGCAACAATGTCGGCCAGATTGTCTGTCGATATCTGGGGAGCCCGCTTGCCCTGTTCTTTGAACGCCTTCCACATTCTCGGGCTATGATTCCACAATGCCTCCAGGATGACGTATGCATCGACATTCCGATCTTTGAGTAACTTTCCCAGATCAGGGGCGTTTCCGGTCCTGGTCCCAGTCCGCCCGACGGTGTGACATTTGGCACAGCCGAAAGAAGTGAACAACTTCTTTCCGGACTGAGGGTCTCCGGGTGAAAGATACCCAACCGGCTGTTGGCTTCCAGCAATGAATGCAAGAAGGTCCCTTATCTCTGAACCTCTGAATTTTTTCCAGTCTATACCCGAGCCGGCTTTTCTCTTTAGAGAGCCGTGAAGCCACATTGACCGCAACAAACCAAGCGGTGACTGAGTATCCCTGAACCTGTCCAAGCTGGGACTTACGCCATTCTTCTGGGGCTTGATGCTGTGACAGGAGGCACAACCCTTCTGTCTGAACATTTTTCTGCCGCTATTGATGTCAGCACCTTGAGCATAGTTGATCACATAGTTTTGGTAGACGCCCAGGTAGACCAGCAGATTGACCAGGTCGCGTGGAGTGAGCAGGGGATACTCGGCCCTGATCTGCTCCATCTTGGCGATCATGTCGGGAGCCGAGTTCCACATTCGGCCCACCAGATCATACATGTTGTTGCTAAGAGAGATGCGTCCAAGGTCCGGCCCGTAGCCTCCGTGCCCGGCGTCAACAAGGTGACAGCGTATACAGGTCCTCGATTCAAAAGTACGAGCGGCACCTAGCGGGTTGTCCGGAAGAATTTCACCGTTCTCACCCGAACTGATCGCAGACATGGCCAGAACGACCACGAACACTACAACCATCACACCTAACAAACGGTGCGAGCGACTATTATTCATCAGGCTTGTCCTCCGGCGGATAGTAGGATCGCAAGCGGTCAGTCACTTCACCTACCGATTCATCAATGCCCTCTTGCACCTCCCACAAGGAGACGATTGGAAAGGTCTTCGCAAAGAACATATACAACAAAATAAAGGCTGCCACACAGCCCGCAAACAAGGACAGCTCCACCCAGCTCGGCGTATATACACCTGTCGGGTAGGGAAGGCGCGTGTGCGAAAGCGACGGCACGACAATAGTGTATCTCTCAAGCCACATCCCGATATTCACGGATATTGAGGCGATAAATACCCGGGGGATCGTTCGAGAATTGCGCTTGAAGAGCAAAGAGAACGGTATCACAAAACAGGTTGCCACCATCAGCCAGAAGTGAAAGGACCACTGGCCCTCGGTCTTAGCCAGAAAAACCGCCATCTCTCTGGGTTCATTGCCGTAGAACGAAGTCAAGTACTCATTCAGCGTAAAGTAGAACCAAACAATCGACATGACCACCAGCAGCATGCCAAGATAGCTGAAATGGATCGGCAAAAGGTATCGCTCAAGGTGCATGAGTTTTCTGAAAAGGACCATTGCAGTCAGCAGAGCCGCGACGCCGGAGAATATGGCGCCAGCCACGAAGTATGGGCCAAAGATCGTCGAATGCCACATCGGCTGAATAGTCATTGCAAACACCCAGGAGACTACCGTGTGGACCGAAACCGCGATAGGAAGAATCACGACCGCTGCGATCGACACGATCCTCTCTAGCCTTGCCCTCTGCTTTTCCGATCCGGTCCAGCCAATCGTGCCAATAATAAACCGATAGAGTTTGCCGCGCCACCCTCCTACCTTGTCCTTCAGGAGATCAAGATCAGGAATAAGCGGCAAGCTCAGATAAAAGATACTGCCCATTAGATAAATCGTTACGCTGCAAATGTCCCAAATGAGCGGCGATCTGAAGTTTGGGTGCAGGATGATATTGAGCATCCGATCCGGGCGACCGAGATCAAAGAATACGTTAGCAACGCCAAAGAAGAGGACGGCCACAGTGATCACCTCGGCCATCCGGGTAATCGGGCGTCTCCACTCGGCCTTTGTGATTCGCAAGATTGCCGAGATGAGAGTGCCTGCGTGGGAGACACCGATGAAAAAGACAAAATTGGTGATATAAATGCCCCAGAAGACCGAGCGGTTTAATCCGGTTACACCAAGTCCATTATATGCCTGCCACATCCAACTTGCAGCAGCCCAAAAAACGACAGCAAGCAGCAGGGTAACGGCAATCTTAAACTCGCGCGTCGGTTTCCCGAACGTATCCATCAAAGCCTGGTGCTTGGCTACTATCGAGTCTGAGTTATTCACGGTCAGTCAACCCTTCTCAGGTAAAAAACCTTTGGGCGCGTTCCTAAATCGCCCATGAGCTGGAACGATCTCGGATCCGATGCCTTCTTCTTAACATCAGAGTGTTCGTGATCGAGATCACCAAAAGTAATAGCATCGGCCGGGCAACTTTGAACGCAGGCCGGAACATATTCACTCGCATCCATCTCTCGATCCTCGTCTTTCGCCTTTTCCCTGGCCACGATCAGGCGATGATGGCAGAACGTACATTTTTCAATCACCCCAACCGGTCGGACCGACACGTCGGGATTGTGCATACTTTTCATTTCCTCAGGCCACTCCGGTGCCAGCCAGTTGAAATACTTAACTGTGTACGGACAAGCGTTAGCGCAATAGCGGCAACCGATACAGCGCGGATAGATCTGCGCGACGATCCCTTCGTCATTCTTGTAAGTAGCAGAAACCGGACAGACAGCAGTGCAGGGAGGCTCATCACAGTGTTGACAAAGAATAGGGACTAAAGAGGCCGCGCCATCAGCCTCCTCCGACTCCTCAGACGGCATCGGAAGAACCTGCATCCAGCTAATGCTTCGTCTCATCTTAGACTGTTCCAGGTTTCCGAACGGCAGATTGTTTTCCTGAACACACGCCTGTGTGCAGGCCTGACAGCCGGTACACCTATCGAGGTCGATTGTCATTCCCCAGCGAGCCATATAGTTATGCCTTCCTGATCTGCACTACAATTCCTTTTGCGTCCGCACCATCGTCAGATGGCTCGGCTAGGCTTTCAAACGACGCCTTCATATGCTGCTCTACCCAACGGCCATCTCCGAGCCCAAACATTGCGAACGGCAGAGCACCTGCCGACGGGTGGAGATTTTCGTTAATTAGCACGCGGCAGACGCGCTCCTGGTCACGTGTCTTTATGCGAACCTTGCCTTCGTCAGATACCTTCAGAAGGGATGCCACCGATGGATGCAGTTCCAACCATGCCTCCCAGCCGGTGACAATGCCCGGTTCCGGGAACTCGAGCAGATGCGGGATATTGCCGTATGGTAGCGCCGATAGCGATAGTATGGTCGTGGGGACAACTGTCAATTTCATCCATTTATTATCGCTCAATTCTGGCGGAGCTGGCGCTATCTTGCCGGCCAGGATGCTCTCCGTCGGAAAAGCGTCAACCAGAGCTTTCATATTGAACTTTCGCAAATCACTTAGAAAACGATTGTCACCATTGTTGCTTGGTACATACGGATCTGCCCAGCCACCCTTTAACCGAAGTTTCTCATCGAATTCGTCATAATTCTCGGTGTCGGAAGCCCACCAGCCACCCGATTCCATTCGACGGACCCATTCGCGAGTAAATGGTGTGTCATAGATTAGTCCGCGACGGCTGTTGAAAACTGCGCGGTGCAGTTTCTCTCTTCTGGAGTTCAGACTTTCGGCGGCTCCAGTTGTGTCAGCCACTGCTTCGACCACGTATTTATTTTCAATGAGAAGCGACTGAATCAACCGAGTGTCCATTCCGTTTCCTATCGCGGTCGCGGTCGCATCGGTTGCTATCGCGGAAGGATATCCAAGTGAGGGAGCATGAATCAAGTCTGCATGCTTCTCAAGGAATCCCAGGTCTGGCAGGACCAGGTCGGCCAGAGATGTTGACAGGTTTGGATAAGGGCTAAAACTGACCACAAAAGGAATGCGCTCCATGACGTCGCTCCAACTCCTCCCCGAGACGATGGACGTAGATGGTTCGACCTTATCGATCAATAGCACATCCGGGACATTACCGTTTTCCGTTTCAACCATCAGTCTTTCCAGCGGTGAACTGTCGGCATCTTTCAAGTCGATATTATGTTCCGGGGGACGAACATCTCCCAGTATCACTCGCTCCTGAAAAAGGACTCCCCCTTCTACTCCAATGCTGCCCTTCAGGGCGTTGAGCAAAAGATAGGCCGTCTGTTCCCACGTCCTGGAAGGCTCAGGGAGTCTTTCGCCAATTGCAACCGGCCGCACGCTTCCGGCAAACCTGCGAGCCACTGAATTGATGGTCCCAACCGCGACGCCGGTTATTTCACTTACTCTTTTCGGTCGAAAGTGCTTAAGGATGGTCGTCTTAAGTTCCTCAAACCCGATGCAATGCTCAGCAACAAATGCCTCATCATATAGTCTTTCGCGAATAATGACATGAGCCAGTCCCATTGCGAGGACAGCCGATGTATACGGCGCAACTCTCAAGTCCTCGTCGGCGTTGGCAGCCTCCATAGACCGCCGACACCCCACAAAGACCATTCTCCCTCGGACCAGCTCTCTTCCCCGGCGAAATGATGCGTATTTTCCGATCATGCTGGTAGGATTTGCCAATCCGCTAACGAGGGGAGTATCAAAAACCAACAGAAAATCCGAATTCTCTATATCATAGACGGGCCAGTCAGAAACGTCCATTGTCAGCTTCAGGGCAGACAGGATTGCACGATCGCGCAGATGGTTGATTGTGACCAAACGGCTGCGGTCGCCATATTTTGTGTGAAATTCGCTCCACAGATGAGATGCAATGCTCTGTTCTTCGTGACAAATAACCGCAACACCGTTACCGCTGCCCTGCAAAGCAGGCCCGATCTTGGTCTGCAGCAGCGACAGTGCATCGTCCCAGGAAACTTGCTCCCATTTTTCTGAACCGGCAGAATTGCTGCGCCGCAGGGGAGATGCTATGCGATCGGGATTGCAATGAAGTTCAAGGCCCATTTGACCCTTGGGGCACAGTCTTCCTCTGCTGATCGGGCAGTCCGGGTTGCCGTCGAGCTTGACCGGCAGGCCATCGACCAGCCGAACACGAATGCCACAACCTGCAGGACACAT
>JBHHVC010000141.1:0-7156 GCA_046754125.1 Candidatus Zixiibacteriota bacterium | reverse complement strand
CCCGGCCTGCGGGCCCCCGACCAACTTATCACCGGAAAAGCAGGTTATGTCGGCGCCCCAGCGCACGGACTGCTGCACGGTAGGCTCTTTGTACCCCAGCAGATCTTTGAGGTCAACCAGTGCGCCGCTGCCGAGATCATTTATGACCGGTACTCCATGCGCCCGACCGAGTGGAACAAGCTCCTTCGCCGAGACTTCACCAGTGAAACCACTTTGCGCAAAGTTGGATCTGTGGACTTTCAGAATCGCACCAGTGTTTCCGTTGATGGCACTCTCATAGTCTTCGACTGTCGTGATATTCGTTGTACCGATTTCGACAAGCCGGCCACCGGACTTCCTCAGAATATCGGGGATTCGGAAACCGCCCCCGATCTGTACAAGTTCGCCGCGAGATATGATTACTGGTTTTCGATTGGCCAAACTGTTCAAAGTTACCAGCAGGGCCGCCGCGCAATTGTTCACAATGCAGGCGGCACTGGCACCGGCCAGCCTGGCCAGAAGTTGCTCGCATGCAGCGCCTCGGGTTCCCCGCTTGCCGGTCGTCAAATCAAACTCAAGATTGTCGTATCCGCATGCCCGGTCACACAACGTATCGATCACAGACTGGTCAAGGGGCGCCCGGCCAAGATTAGTGTGTACAACGATACCTGTCGCGTTTATTACACGAACGACACGCGTGCGCACAACCATTCTAATCTCCCGATCAATGTCGTCATACAACGTATCCATACTGATCGGTAACAAGTTAGCCTTAAGTTGCTCCCTCGCTTTGTCCAGTACCGAACGCACAATGTCAGCGGCCACCAGCCTTGGAACAAGGCTGTATGTTTCGGCTAGCTTGGAATCCTGAAGCAAGCGCTCAATAGCGGGGAAATCTCGCACGTTCTTGATCATTGGAATGGCCACCGTGCAGGGTTGTAGAGTATCGAGGCAAGGACTCTGCCAACATTGGCCAGCGACTGCGCAGAGCATTTATCAACGGTATCAAGCTCGGTATGCCAATAAGGATAGTCAAAGTCGATAATGTCAATTGTGGGAACACCGGCAGCGCTGATCGGTATATGGTCATCCTGTACGGCATGCCGCGTACTGTCTACAAATGAAGTGATGCCAGCGTCGGCAGCGGTTGACCAGACCAAATCATTGAGGGCCGGATAGTATGTTTGAGAGAACGACTCGCGGTAGATTTGCTGCGAAGCGTCGCCGACCATGTCTATCAAAATGGCAAACCGATATTTGTCGCGAATGCTGGCTCGCGCAAACTCTCGCGCACCGAGCAAGTAGTTTTGAGCATCTCCCGGCTTTCCCCAGTCTTCGCCGTCAGTGAACAGCAGATCAATCCCTACGGGAGGAATGCGAAGCTTGAGTATACGCGCTATTTCCATAAGCACTGCCGTTCCCGATGCGCCGTCATTCGCACCAGGTATCGGCTGTTCCCTGAGAGCGATATTACTAGATCGCTCGGCGCGAGGACGGCTGTCGTAGTGAGTCAAAAGAAGTATTCTCTGTGCCGTCGTATCCTTGCCTGGAATCGTTGCGACAAAATTCACCATAGGAATATTCGAACCCGTGTAAGGATCAGAAAATAAGAACGGTTGAGAGTCAACCGCCACGCCAAGAGAATCGAAATAAGCAACAAACACGTCTCGGCATTTTTTCGATGCGGCACTGCCCGGGACACGCGGTCCGAGACTAACCTGCAAGCGTATATTAGACATGGCTCTATCGCCGTCAAATTGGGGAGGTGCAATTCTCTCAACAGTACACGCACTGAGTGCACACGACAGCAGAGCGGCCAGGCTCAACAACCACAATTGATATCTTCTCATGCGGGTAATGTCCGCCAATAGCCGATTCAAGTCAACTCGAATCTATCAAGCAACCTCTTCATGTGTGGCGACCCTACGCTAGAACCGAATTTCCACCCACATTTTCAACTCACGAAGATGCGTCTTGCGATCAATGTTGTTGTCATTGGTATCTTTCCAAAGACCGGTGAGCCCACCCTTGATTTTTCTGCTGAAATTGTATGAAACTTTTATGGATGTTGAAAAATCCGACTTGTCGGTACGAACAGCAAACGGTCTACCGCGGTCCGATGTCTCGCTAAGGTTGTTATTCATCTTAACGGTCGCCTCGATTGACACGGTTGACTTGATTTTCACGCGGCCAAAGAGGGGGAGAGAAAAGCCGCTGCCGGATGTAAATGAGTATTTCGAGGTCAGGCTGATTGACCGCCTGGAACTCCTCGTCTCCTTTTGCAGCGATCCGTCGCTGCGGTTATGGGTCTTTTCCTTTGTGCTGCCGGTTGTGTAGGAACCACTCAATGAGAGGTCGCGAAGCAGGCGGAAGTTGATTTGCAACAGAGGGCTATAGCTTAGCGTCACCGACTCGCTTACTTGAAAGCCCTTACTCAAATTGAAAGACTCTTTGGTCTGTCGACTGAAACCGGTGCGAGGCTGAAACACGTCAATAAACTTGTTAACGTACTTCTTGATCAACGGAAGGGTTGTAAATTGTTTAATGCGAATGTTCAGATCCGGCCAGGTCGTAGAGATTTGTCGGCCGAGCGTTCCGCCTCGTTTAACAATATCATTGGATATCGACCTGCGAAACTTTACATCGGTAGTGATCCCTCCCAGAAGTTTGAATCCGCTGGAGAGATCATAGGACTCACTCTCCCCTGCCGACGAGTTACCAATTCCTGCCTGGATTCTTGGAACCTCCAGATCACGAGTCAGTCCAAAGCGGTAGTCACTGGCCGGTCGTTCCAGCAACCCGGTCGATTTTGCATTGTAGCTGGTGGAGTAGCTGTACTTCGGTGGCTTGAGCCAACCGGTTAACTTGCGAAGTCCCCACAGCGGCCAATCGTAGAGAGGACGACCTTTCTTCTCTTTCGCTTTTTCCGCTTCTTTGCGCCTCCCACGCCCACGACGATATTGTTCCTGTCCACCACGCCTGCTACTCTTATTGCCGCCCAGAAACTGAATGTGGTCGAAGCTCCCGCTTATACCCCACCCCTGCGACAAGCTCCCCACGCGCGTGTCCGCGCCCCGTTGGAAAGTCTCGCTATAGGTCGCCTTGTATGTGAACTTGGTTCCAAGAAACCGAAACAGCTTCGGATCGTAGTTTGCACCGAAGTTCTGACGAAAGTAAGTCTCGAACCCTAATCTGAAGTTGCTCAAGGACAGGTTCACAGAGTCCAGATCACTCAGGTCGCGCCTCGTTTCATAGTTTAGTGTGGCGTTGAGATTATCCAGAATACGAAATCCCAGATCCATGCGCCCCTGAAAGTCCCTCTTGATCGAACTGGTCCGATTGCCGCTAATGTCCTCACTTATCGAAAGAGTCCGATTGGCAGAACCTGAAACATTCCACTTGCTGGGGTAAAGACCTAAGGTGGCAGTGGACAAGCGCCGTAGGATCGGAACCGGCTTCGTCCAGAAAAAGATTGGAGCCGTGGGAACTTTCCTGATTCCAAAATTAAAGGCGCCCCTGCCGTTGATGTTTTCGCCAAAGCGGTACGGCATATTGACCGATCGCTGAGTGTTGCGATTATAGGATACGTTGCTGGTAAGACGATTCAGCAGCAGGGAAAACAGAGGGTTTCCTGACTTGTGACTGAATGATTCCGACACTGAGATGGATTTGCTTTCGCTGACGTTTTTTTCTTCTTCGCGAAGTTCATCCGGCAACACAATATCAGAATTGTTTCGCAGCAGTGGCGTAGTTGTTGATTTGGAACCCCGAAAGTCTATTGGAATACGTGCTCCCCACGAACGCGGCATAAACTTGTCGAGCGTCAGCCGCGCTCCCCAGTTCATGTTGGTCTGGGTACGACCACTTCCCAGGTTGTCGGTCGAGCCGCCCCGCGTTGCGGTCGAAAGCTTGCGGAAAAACGGATCCTGCGATTGGAAGCCGAAGTTGTAAGTGAGCAAATCAGCCACGTTTCCTGTCACATTCAAACGCCCGGCAGTGCCATTGTCGCGTCGAACCTGCGTTACTCGTAGTTCGTCCAGCCAGACATCCCCGCTAATGGCTGTACTATCCGCATTCAGGTTTTTTACTCCTGCAGAGAAGAACCGTATCTTGTTCAGGTCTGGATTCCCGAATACCGCATATTTGTCCGACACCGCCAGCGTATCAATGATCAATATGTCTTTTGCTCGTTGAACGGAATCCTTGAAAAGTGTGATTTCGTCAAAGCTGATCTTGACATGATTGTTGTCGTCCCAGCCCGGCCTCAGGAGCGTTCGATATTCGTAGAAGTTCTTCGAGTCCTGTCCCAGCCTGAAAAAGAATTGAATGCTATCATCTCTGGTGATGCCGGCACCCCCGTAGACAAACATCTCAACGGCACGATAGCCAGAGTAGTGCTCCACAGAAAACAAATCCTTGACCGCCATGACCGAATCTGCCGGCGTCAGATTGGAAAAAGCGAGCAAAAGGCCGCGCTGCGATTCAGTCACGTTTGTTGTCGGATCGGTAAACGCCTCAACATCTGGTGGGGGAATAAAGGTCCCATCCTCTTCGCTCACTGTCGCCACAGCGAAAGTGACGCTATCAGCACTTATCTGGACCACCGAATCCCGCCAGTTGGACTGCACAAATCCCCAGTTCGCCACCAATAGCGTTTCCGGCCGATCGCTGTTTTCGTCAGCCTCGAACCAAACGCGGGCGTGCGTGACATTACTCCACTCCGGTGATCCGATACTGTCCACAAACCGATCCTCCTTCACTGCAATACGCCAGGTTCGCCATACGCCGGTAAAGGATTCCTCGCCGGAATGCTCGGAGCCGACAACCAAACGCGACTCATCAGATGTGGAGTCAGATAGATCAATTACAAATGAGAAATAGTTGTTGGAAGTTGTGAAATTATCTCCCATCAGTTCTTCATCCGGCAGTCCCTGGAAGATAGGATCGCGGGCGTTGTTTTCAGTACCGTTCAGGAATTCGAAATCATCGAAGCAGAGCGGGTCAGTTGGATCGTCCAAAGGGCAAACAGACTCGTTGTCATCGAAATGATGCCAGTTATCTGCAGCAGGATCGGCCATGCTGTAGCTACCGTTCTCCTGATCGTCCGGGATGCCATCCAGACCGACATCCTCACCCGGGTCGAGAACAAAGTTGTTGTTTAGATCTTCTGTATCGTTGTCGCCGTCGCCATCAAGGTCCTCAGAAATGACGCCGAAGTCGAGATGCAGCTTTCCGCGTACTGCGTTGGTCCTCATCTCGAACAATTGCAGCCGTTTATCATCGATTCGGTTGCGACCGAGATACCGCGTTACGCCGCCCCAGGACGGAGTTGGTACGGTATCGAACACACACGTATTACACACTATAGAGTCCAATGTGCTGTCTACAACGGATATCCATGTCGTATCGATAATCGACGTGACACTGTCGATCACAGTTGTATCAATAATGTCAGGTATCGAATCAAGCGTTACGACAAAGACACTATCTGCGCCGGAAGTATCTACGCGACTAGTGTTGGGGCGAAATATCAATCTGAAGGGCTGGAACGTGCCCTCCCCCTGTGCGGACTGCCGATCCCAGACGTCACGGACATCAACTGAATTCCACCTGTGCCAGAGCACTTTTTGCGCCGGACTCCAGTTCAGGTCCTTCACCGAGATAAGTGTGCCGGTCAAAGAATCTATTATCATCGGAGGCGCCGCCACCTTCCAGCCGCCGCGTGTCGTCCCCAGTGAAATCCTGTCCTGGGATGATTCGAAATCATCAATATACGCCACGTCCTCCACATTGGGATTGGGCCGCGACTGAGCGATTTCGCCGGATATTCTCAGATTAGAAGGCGCCTCGGTCTGCACGAACGGAAGGGCGTTGGCCAGTGACGTGAGAAAGTTTGGCTTGAGTTTTAGACTGGCGTCAAAGTCCAGAATGACCATCTTTGCCGTTTCCTGTCCAACACGTGGCTTGCGCTCCTGCGCCTTATCTGACTTGTAAAGGACGGTTGTTCCGAATTGAAAATCGTCATTCCAATCGTACTGTGCGCGCACGCCCAGCAGAGTTTTCTTTTGCAGGGTAAAGAATGGGGCGTATTCGAATTCCACGTCCAGATCGGCATTTGGATCAAGCGCCTCATCAGACATAAGCGTTACTGAGCCAAAGTTGTAGTCGATATTGTAATCGACGCCCTTCTGGAGAACTCTCCCGTTTAGCGTCACTCGTTCCGAACCTTCAATTATGTTGGCCCGATTCAAACGGATAGTTGAGCTACGCACCTTACTGATCACTTTCAGAAAGTACTTACTCGCATCCTTCTTTTCTGAGAGTGACGTGTAATCGTACAACTCAGGAACCCGGTCAGAAAGAGCAGGTGCCTTGTCACCCCCCAATCCGTATGTCGTATCGGTATCAAATGGCCGCCGGTGCGGGAAAATGAGAAGGCCGAGCGAGGTATCGACAATTTCAGGAAGATTATCGATGCGATTGTCGGGGCCCGGCTTATTGCGCTGATCCAGCTGGTCCAAACCCAGGATTTCTATGTATCGTTCCTGAGCCTGGCCGTTCTCAGCTTTCTGATAGTCAACGTTGGCCGGATTATCTTCGTCATTGGCCAGACCTTTGTGGATACGAATATCGAGATCTTCAGGAGCGACGCCGCGAGGCAGGCGATAGCAGTTGCGCCACATCAGCTCCCACGTTGGACTAGTGCGGGGTCGGGCGTCGGAGGTATAGATTAGCTTCAACACGTAGAAGCTCTCGCCCTCCTTTGTTCCGGAAATACTCCCATATTCTCTGGATATTCCCGTAGACTGGCCGGACTGGTCAAGGCTGTCAACGATCATCCAGAGTCCGAGAATACGGTTTTCTCTACGAGCTGATCGGAAGGCCAGGTACAGACTGTTGCGATCTGAGCGAACTTCGTACGACGTTGGGTCAATAGGTACTACCCATATCGACCTCTTGGCTTGGTCAATCATAAGGGAGGTGTCGGTTGGAAATACAAGCGCGTCGGCTTGAACCGACTCGGCAGAGCTGTTGTTGTTGGCATTACGTGTGATAGATTCGTAGACAACGATTTCACGCACCGACCAGAGGCTCACGTCGATATTATCTTCTTTCAGGAATATGTCAAACAAGCGACGCTCGATATACTCGTCGTCGCGAATTATAGTCGCGTTCT
>JBHHVC010000140.1:0-7162 GCA_046754125.1 Candidatus Zixiibacteriota bacterium | reverse complement strand
GCGGTGCGCCAGTTTAGTAATAATGTGATGCATCAATACCCCTCCTGATTGGGAATCTGATATGTTACTCGTTTTCGTCCGAGTGCCCTCGAGGAAAACGCAATTCACTATTGCCGCTTTAGCCCCGTTTGTCAAGGGTTTGCCTGAAAAAACATCGACTTCTCTGGTCATTTCTCGACCTCCTGTGTGAAAATGGTCCTGTTCTCATAGTACCGGCGTGCGATGGCAGAAAAAGTTTGCAGAAAAGACGGTCGGCGGCTACATTTTACCGATGCCACCCGACAAATCCGATGTGAAACTGATCGAGGCATATCTTGCCGGACAGCGTGCCGCTAATAATGAGGTCGAGAAGCTGATTCAATCGGCATGGCGACCGTGGCGGCCCAGGTTCGGGTTTGAGACCGACGATATAATCTCCGATGTTCGATACAAGCTGCTGATCTCGTTACGACGCGGGGATTTTGGCCACAAATCAACGCTCAAGACGTATATCAGCCGCATTGTCAGCCACACCTCGATTGACTATCTCCGTTTTCGCGAACGAGTTAAGCCTGTCGACCTTGATTCTGTGCCACTTCCGGACAAAACTTTGCTTCCGGATGAACAGCTTGAAAAAAAACAGGCTGCGCGGATTAGTTTTCGGGTTATTCGTCTTATGAGCAAAGATTGCCGTCAGTTGTGGCGGATGCAACTAAAGGGCGGTATGACATGCCGCGAAATCGGCAACAGTATGGGCAAAACCGAGGGGAATATCCGTCGTCAACTGTGGGCCTGCCGCAAAAGGGCTAAGGAAATAAGGCAGCAGATACTAAAAAGAGATAAACAGTTTTGAACTTCAGCCGCCAGTAAGGTAGAAGAGGCAACAGGCGGAAATCGATGGAACACAACAACGAACATACAGAGCTGATCGCAGAATATCTGGCCGGCAAGCTCGCTCCAGACAAGGCGGCGGAACTCGAGCGACGGATTGCAGCGAGTCCGGATATGAAGCGCGAGTTGGCCGAGCTACGAGATATCTACTTGGGCGTTGCCGCCTACGACAACGCTGTTGGCGACCACATAGAGTCGGAGCTGCTGGTAGTGTATTGCGATAACCGGTCCGAGCTTGAAGACGAAATTGTTGCCGAGATCAACCGGCATCTGAGCGACTGCAAGCAATGTCGCGAAGAGGTTTTGCTGTGTGGTGACCGGTCGGTTCAGCCCAAGCGGTCGAACGTTGAACCTAAGCGCGGTTTTTTTCATGCCATGCTGCAAACGGTACTCTCCCCGAGGCCACTGGTCATTCGCCCTGTCGCGTTGGTGGCTGTCTTGGCGGTAGCAGCAATCCCGATTATTCTGAGTGTGCCGCAGATGTTCTCGCCGGCTGATGGTGTTGCTGTTTTCGACATCGAGGCGCCTACTCGCGATATACATGCAATCAATCGTGTGGAGATAGACCGCTATCAGCAACTGATTAGTATGCGAGTGAGTCCTCCTACAATAGAGGGACGAAACTATGAACTTCACTTACTTGATCCGGCAGGAAGCATTGTGCTGACTTACAATCAACCCCATCTGGACGAGGGAAACTACTTTACCCTGAAGGTGCCGGTTTCCTATCTTAATGAAGGAACGTATATCCTTAGAGTAGTGGAGTCTGCAGAAGGTGACACCTTGCCGGAGGTTTTTGACTACAGTTTTCAGGTCGTCTTCAGGAACTGACGATGGCTCTGCCATCCGGGCATCATTAGTCACTACAGGTCATCCGGTTTTTAGGTTTTTGATAGCGACATGGGCTGTCGTCGGACTCGCATTCATAGCAGGCTGCTCTTCCCAATCATCAAAGCCAGACCTGTTGCAGTTGTTTTCCCAGCGAGACAGCGCAGGCGTGCGACGCCTTGTGGACACGGACCACAAACGGTTGCGTACTGCTATCGATCAACTGTTAGATGATTATCTTATCGCGAAGGCAGAGTCGCGAGGCAGCGCCGTTGGCATGGCAGGCGAACTATCACAGTGGATCAGTAGCACATATGCCGCCGCCAGTGGAGTGAACGATTATTCCCGACGGTATGCGATATACTCGTGCTGGTCGGCAGACAACGCTGAGGCCAGACTTAGAGCCGATTCGATCTTTCGATCATGGGACAAATCTTATCGTAGCAAATCGAAGGTTGATCGCATTGAACATGTAAATGCTGCACTGAAGCGCCTCGATGAGCTGGCTGAGGTATATTCGTCAATCAACGATTCATTTACGCTGGCTTCAATTCAGTATTATCGTGGCAAGGTGTTTTTGGACGGAGGAGAATTCGATAGTTGTCAGTATTATTTAACTACCGGTGCAAATCTGGCCGACCGTCTGGATCATCCGGCCGAAGTAGCTCGTTGCGATTTGCTTCTGACCTATCTCTACAATGTGCATCTGGCCGATTACGGCAGCGCCGAGAGGGCTGCTGCCGCCGCAGAGGTTGCATATCTATCGATAGATTCCGATGATGAACTTGTCTATCTTCGTGGGCAGCGTGGTTACGCTCTTCAGAATCTATTCCAGATCGACCGCGCGATTGCTGTGTTCTATGACAACTACAAGGAGTTTCAAAAGAATGATTCGCTTGCCGATGCTGCGTACTGTCTGCTGCAAATCGGCGAAAGTTACTATGACAAAGGGGTGCTGGATTCGGCAATGTACTTCGCCCGACGAGCCCGCGACATGACAGAAGCGTTGACACACGAACGGACCGTCGAACGAGCAAATCGTATGGCCGATCTGGCCTATGCTGAAAGTTGCATCGGCATGGTTTCTCAAGCAGCGGGAAAACTGGCTCGCGCCGAGGAGGAGTATTCGCGCGCTGACTCACTTTTTCGATTGGCGAATGACCGCGACGGCCAGTTGATCAATTCCAACAGGAAAGCGTCTCTGCTTCAATTGCGGGGGGACTATGAAGGAGCGGCGACCCTTTACAGGCAGATTTTGAAAAGTCATGCTCAGTTTGACACCGAAACAGAGGCATTGGTTGGGCTGGCTGCGTGTGAGTACACTCTCGGGTATACAGCAGAGGCATTGCGAATCTGTTGTCTTGGGATCGAGAAACTTGAACGCGCATTTGTCACCTTGCCGACTGCAGACCTGCGCGCAAGTGCGACATTGCTGGAAATGCCTCTTTATGAATTGCCGGCTGCCATATACTTGCATCGCTACGAAAAGACTTCGGACCTGACGTGGCTAGATTCTGCGTTGTCATTTGTGGAACGGGGGAAGGCCGCCGCACTGATGGCCACGCTGTCAATGTCGTCTATGTCGCTAAATGGCAACAGTGTAATGTTACTTGTCGATTCCATCTCTCGGCTGGAGAACTTAGTGATTCTCGGCCTTGTCGACAGTACTAAAGCTATTGCTGCCATACGCCGACTTCAGGTTTCTGTTCAGACAAAACGCGCTAATGCACCCGACGACAGCTTTCAGCGATTGACAACGGACACAAAACGAGTACCGACGATTGCATCGATACAATCGCAACTTTATTCGAACAATCAAGCTTTGGTCGATTATATTGTGTCGGACGTTGGCTGCTATACAATATGCTTTTTGCCGGATACTGTTAGTGTTCACAGAATTGCACTTTCACGCGATTCATTGAGATCGATGGTGGTTTCTTACGTGAACGCGATTTCTTTCCCGCCCACTGGAAGGGATGGTTCTTCTGATGTTTATAACGCAGCCCGACATTTGTATGAGACGCTGATACCGCAGCCACTCAGACTCGATATGACGGGACGAATGATATTTATTGTTCCGGACGATCAGTTGTTTCATCTTCCGTTTGAAACTCTGATCGACGGACACGGTCTGTATCTCGTGGAGTCGTGCGAAATAGCATACCTGCCTTCATTGCGCGCCTACGAGTATCTTATGTCACGAGGGCGGAGGGATACTGGTCGGTTCAAAGTATCTGTATTTGCCTCACCTCTCTATATATCAGATCGGATTGCGCCCCTGCCCAATTCGGAGCGCGAGGCACAAGCCATCCGGAGCGTCGTGGGCGAGGAAGCAATTAGGGCTGCAACCGGCCGTGATGCCACTGAATCAGGGTTTCGAGATGTCGATTTTTCCCTCATCAGCCATTTGCATTTGGCAGTACACGGCATCTTCGATGAACAATTGCCCAGCAAGTCGGCATTGCTGTTCTCGTCCGACCCGCGGCTGCCTGGCGACGGACTTCTAACTCCGTCCGAAATACGTGGAATGCACATTCCCGTGACATCTGCCTTCCTGTCGGCCTGCAATTCAGCTACCGGTGTTTATTTTCCGGGAGAGGGTATAATGAGTCTGGCTCGGCCGTTCCTGGCAGCGGGGGCGGACAATGTCATCGCGTCTGTGTGGGCGGTTGATGACCGGGCGGCCGTCGATATTGTGCGAGCTTACTACGAAGAACTCAAGTTCGGTCGCTCCCCCGCGCACAGTCTCGCGATCAGTAAGCGGTGCATGATCCATGCAGAAAGGGAGCGATATCGACACCCTTACTACTGGGCGCCATTTATCTTGACCGGTAGGAATTGATTGCTGTCTTCCCATATCATCAGTCGGAAATAGATTGACGACACTTCTAGTGGTCAGCTAATTCGCAACACCATCGGGTCATTTGCACAGTTCGAAAACGACGTCAAGTCAGAACAGCCTGTGGACGGAATGCGAAAGGCAGTGAAGGAAGGTCGGTCATCTGTCCTGAGTGCGACAGACCGGTGAATGGGAGCGGCCCTATTGCGGGGCCAACCATCTGGTTGCCGGCGAACTCGAACGCCAATTGGACACGAACGACAGCATACTCACCGCTTTGGAAGCATCCGGCCTCAACCTGATCGGTACCGACCTGGTTGTTCTATCCGCATGCCAGACGGGTGGGGGGGGACGTGCAAAGCGGCGAAGGTGTTTTCGGCCTGCGACGTGCTTTCCAACACGCTGGCGCGCGTTCGATCGTAATGAGCATGTTCGCAGTGCCCGACAAGTCGACCGTGACATTGATGGAACGCTTTTACGAAAATTGGCTGTCTGGCCAGTCCAAGTCGTCCGCCTTGCGCAACGCATCACTAAGTGCTCTCAGAGATCGTCGCAAAGCGACCGGCTCGGCATATCCGCTATTCTGGGACGGGTTCGTTATTGTGGGGGATTAGAGCCAATAACACCAGCATCCCTGTGCATAGTGATGAGTGATGGCTTATTCAAAGTCGGACTCGAGATAGTCCTTTGTCATCGATCGCCGGCTGAGTTTTTGGGACAGCTTCTTACTAAACTCCAAAGCCGAATTCTCGCCATACACCTTGAGCATATGGTTCATCGCTATAACTTCAGAAATCACTGTGATATTCTTGCCAGATGAGATAGGAACCCGAATAATCGGGATTTGCACTCCGAGCATGGATGTTGACTGATCTTCGATCCCCAGCCGTTCGTAGTCCTGGCCCTCAGCCCAAAGTTCAAGGTGTACCTCTACTTCGATCCGCTTTTGCAGGCGAATAGCTCGAATGCCAAAGAGCTCCTCGACATCGATAATTCCTACTCCGCGAATCTCCATATGGTGACCAAGCAACTCAGACCCCCGGCCAAGGATTACATCGGCCGCAGTACGGATAACCCTTACAACGTCATCAGCAACCAACCGATGACCGCGTTCCACCAGATCCAGCGCAACCTCGGATTTGCCTATTCCGGATTTGCCCGTATACAACAATCCCACTCCATAAACATCGACCAGCGTCCCATGCACGTTCGTTGAGGGCGCAAATATATGATCAAGGTACGCTGAAAGTCGAGCGGTTAGCCGGGCCGTGCTGAGCCGGCTGGAAAAGACTGCGGTATTGTGATCGCTCGCCACTTTCAGGAACATATCCGGGGGAGCTATACCTTTGCTGATAATGACTGCCGGAATATTTGCCCCAAACAACGTATTACCGATTTCAACGAGCCGTTCGGGGAGCATTCGCTTGATATATGCCATTTCGGTTTGGCCAAGAATCTGAATTCGCTTGTTGGCAAAACGTTCAAAAAAGCCGGTGAGAGCCAGTCCGGGGCGATGCAACTCGGCGTTGGGAACAATCTTTCTGGTGCCCCCTGCTGCGGCATTCAAAATGGTGAGCTCCAGATCTCTCGCACGGGACGCATATAACTTTTCAACGGTTATTCCAGCCATGACAGACGAAATATAGACCTGCGCTACTTACACCAGCAAGAAAGAAAAAGAAAAAAAACGGTGCCCCGCTAAGAACGGGGCACCCGGCGAAGGGTTGAAATGAGGGCTTACAACTAACTAATGGCCGCTAATCGCATGTTCGCTCAGTCGAGCTTGCGCTTGATCTCCTTAAGTTCCTTTCTGAGTTGCTTCATGCTCTTTCGAAGCTCCTCAAGCGCCTCTTCGTATTCGTGGCCAGTAATATCATCGAGCTGCAGAAGGTCGTGGCGACTAACGTCAAAGTGTCCGACACTAGGTACACGGACATCTATATTGGGCAGATCGGGAATTGTAAAACCCCTGTTGCCCGGTCCAAAAAAGCGAACGTCAGAATCATCACTCTCACCGAGAGTAACCTGAAACGCCTTGGTCTCGTGATCTCTGACAATTCCAACTCTGACATCATCGCCCGGCTCAAACTCCCCGACAATCTCACTGACATCGTCGGCATCATCAACGTCGTCGACGTCGACTGACACAATCACATCCCCTGCTTTCAAACCGATTTCTTCTGCTGGAGAATCTTTTTCCACTTCAGTTATCAATGCACCATGACTGTCCTTAACCCCGAAAAAATCGCCCAACTGATCCGAAAGACTGTTGAGGTGAACCCCAAGATAGGCGTGGCTCTGATTGCCGAAGTAGTAACCAAAACTCCGAGTCCTCGGTGAAGAATAAAAGCGACGGTCCAATCGATGATCCGGCTGATCACCCAGTTCGACTGTGAGCGTCTTCTTGTCGCTGTCGCGTATAATGGTCAGCTTGACCTCGTCCCCCGGGTCGAATTTTTCCATCATATCGAGCAGATCGTCCATTTCGGTGATTTCAGCGCCGTCGACAGAAACAATCACGTCTCCCTCTTCGAGGCCGGCCTCGTCTGCAGGTGAGTCCGACACAACTTCGTTTACAACGGCTCCTTCGGTAACCTGTATGTCAAATGCTTCTGCAATATCTTT
>JBHHVC010000139.1:0-7171 GCA_046754125.1 Candidatus Zixiibacteriota bacterium | reverse complement strand
GCGTCATCGGGCGAACTGAAGTATCGAGACATGGTGAAGCCCGCTATCGACAGTATAGCCGCGTTGGGAACAGAGGCGGTGCCGTTGTTGGTGGACAAGTTCACAACTAAATCAGCCCGCGAAAGGCATACGATAATCAACATTCTCAAGGAGATTGGATCAGCGGCCGTGCCATCACTGGTGGCGGCGTTGAATCGCCCCAGCGGACTGGTGGTACAGCGGGTCTGCTGGGCGCTTGGTGATATTGGAGACACTGCTGCCGTTACTCCTCTCATTGAACAACGCACGCATTCGAGGTGGCAGGTGCGGGAGCAGGTTATGGATGCACTTGGAGACATTGCCGACAAGCGAGGATCGGCTGTGGCGCAGCAGGCATTGCGTGATTCTATCGGCCAGGTGCGCAAAGCGGCTGCTGTCGCCTGTGGTAAGATTGGTGTCGACGAATCGATTGAGGAGCTGGTCCATGCGCTTAGCGATGCATTTTATGGCGCACGCATGTCGGCCGTGAATTCGCTATTGTCACTGGATACCGCAGTCGTCTTGGCCGCACTCTCCGATTCACTCCCGTCGAGTAGCGCCGGAATGGGCAACCTAGCTTGCTATGTCTTGGGGCAGATTGGATCAGATGAAGCCATAGAGCTGCTTCGCGTTCAGACTTCGTCGCCCGATCCGGAGCGTCGCGCTCACGCCTCGGTGGCTCTGGTCGCGGCTGACCCTCTGGACAACTGTGGCTACCGTGAAAGTATCCTTGCTGCAGAGAGCGATCGCCTTGTACGGCTGAAGATTGAATCTGCTGTGCATCAAGCCGCCCAGCAGGACATGTAATTGCAAGCGCGCTATTTGACCTCTGTGTAGATTCTGATATCCGGACCGGCCACCTGGGAAAAACAGTTTGGAATCTAAGGCAAAACAACAAGATCCGCTGAGCACAAAGCTACAGCGATTCAGTACCCATCTTGCCCCCACGACGAGGGCAACCGCAAGACCATCCAATCTACCCGAACGATACAGACTCATGGCCGAAGCGCTGGGCGGCGAGCTTTGTTCATCCCGGGAGGGGACATACTGTCTTGTGCGCACGCATTATGACAACTCCTATCTACACGGCCAACTCAGACTGGGAGCGGTCGACAGGGAATCGCAATTGTTGCTATCTGCTTTCACGGCGAGCGAGGCCGCAGGAACCATACCCCCCGAATCTCTGCTGTTTATTGACACCGAAACAACCGGCTTGGGCGGATCGGGAGCAGTCGCCTTCTTAGTAGGCTGCGGGTCCGTCGTCGATTCAGGTTTCGAAATACGACAATACATCATCCCGGATTACTCGGACGAAACAGCCATGCTGGAATCGCTACTCGACGAACTGACAGACGATTGCAGTATTGTCTCTTACAACGGTGCAGCCTTCGACCTGCCATTATTGCGTTCACGTTGCATCATCAACAGGGTGGCCAGGGAGATACCGCATCGATACCACCTTGACCTGCTGCATCCAACGCGACGACTCTATCGCCTCCGTCTTTCCGATTGCAGCCTGACCAATATCGAACGATCATTGCTTGGATTCGAGCGTGCTGATGATATCCCCGGCTACCTGATACCATCTGTCTATTTCGATTGGCTGAACCAGCAACGCCTTGACAGTATGAATGCAGTTCTGGAGCACAATCGGTTCGACATATTAAGCCTCTGGTTTCTCCTGCACGAAATTCATCAGGCGTTCACAACTGAAGGAGCAAGCCTGGTCCATCAGGAAGATATTCACTGTATGAGCCGCCTTCACAGCAGACGCCGAAAACATGCGGACGCACTCGCCATGCATGTCCGAATCGACAGCCTGCCCAACAGCAAGCTGACCGCACCGATGAAACTGTTTCGGGCGTTGGAGTTCAAGCGAACCGGCGCCTTTGCACAGGCAGCGCAATTGTTGGAGGAGATAGTTGATACTAACGGCCCTGTCGGTGAGCGAGCCTGCCTCGAATTGGCTATTCATTTGGAACACAGGCAAAAACTGCACGGCAAGGCGCTATCCTATGCCCGCAGGGCAGCCGATATGGCAGGCACATCTCGACGTAAACAGTTGCTGGATCATCGGATAGCTCGGCTCTGTCGGAAGATAACTTCACAGTGATGATCCAGTTCCGGCAAATCGACATATTCCTTAACATGACTCCGATTTGGCCGATATTATTGCAGAGAAACTGGACTAACTGATGAGCACGAAACAGATAAAAAACACTCTTGCCAATCGCCACGAGTTGTCGGCGCTGCCGCAAACCCTTGCGGAGGTCTTGCGAATAACCGGCGATGAAAACTCGTCGGTCAAAGACCTCGCTACCGTACTCATGCGCGATCCTGCCCTGACAACTAAACTGCTTCGCGTTGTCAACTCTCCGTTTTATGGAACCGGGAGAAAGACCACCACCGTTACACAAGCTGCAATGACCCTTGGGATGCGTGCCGTCTCGGCGCTGGCCCTATCCACTTCAGTATACAACATGACTGAAAAGAAGACGGCAGTAGTCGACCATGACCGATTCTGGCGTCATTCAGTTGAAACTGCGGTCGCTGCACGTATGATTGCAAACAAGGTAGGCTATCGCTGCCCGGAGGAGGCCTTTGTCTGCGGTCTATTGCACGACATCGGATTGCTTATACTGGACGCCAGTTACGGCGCTGACTATGCCAGAATCTGGAAAGTCAACGACAATGAGACGACTCTTATCGACAGAGAGGAAACTGCCTGGGGGACCAATCACGCCCGGGTAGGACAATTCCTGCTGGAGCAATGGGGTCTGCCGTCGGAAATATGCGCTGCTGTCGGAAGTCACCACACCGATACATCGGCCATGTCCGACGAAAAAGAACTTGTTTTGCCTCGCATCGTGGCGATGGCCAATAGTATCTCCCGTTATCGGGTCCGCGAGGCTATCGGTCTGAACCATCCCATTGCCGAACAACTGCCGGCCCTGTGCCGAAGTCTCGCCCTAAGTAGCGAGGACAGGTCGGAAATCGAGAATGCTCTATTCGACCAGACCGTACAGGAGGCGAGTTTCCTCGATATTCCCATAGGTTCTCTTGAGGAACTAATGGCAGAAGCAAACCAGATGTTGTATTCACTTTACATGACCGTCGAAGGCTTGCTGGATGAGAACAAACGGATGCATCGACAGTTGGCCCAGGCGGCTATGGAAAAGATGGCCCTCGACAACCTTCGAACAATCACAGCGACCTTCAGCCATTTCATCAATAATGCCACTGCCACTATTCAGGGGAGAGCGCAACTGATTCAGGCGAGTATCGAGAAAGGGAGTACCGATGATTCCAGTGGATCACTGGATTCATCAATGGGAATTATAGTCCAATCGGTTGATACTATTTGCGTCGTGATCGATGAACTGAAAAAGCTCTCCACGTTTGATACGATGACGTATCACAACGATGCCCACATTCTCGATATCGAAAAGCGGGTACAGGAGCGCCTCGAACAAGTCAACTCGAATCTGTCCACAATGCACCGATCTCCTGTCAATCCTACATGACTTGACCGGCAAAGCAGGTGAGGCCTTGACCAATACGCGCTGACTTGGGCAGCATCCGGTAGCCCACACAGAGTGGAGCAAGAGGCGGAACGCAGGGTGGGGACACGCTAATGGGTTTTGACCCTCTATTCTACTTCTGTAATGAGGATAGTAAGATTCTTACCAGAGACATTTAGACGATTCTTCCCGGATCCAAAAGAGTAGTCGGCCGTGCTGATGCTGCCGTCGCGCTGAACCACTACCGGCAGCGCTGACTGAATCTGTCCACCATCGGTCTGAGTAAGCAGGTGGACTCCGGAATTAGCTGACAGGGCCAGCGTTACCACGCCGAATGAAGTCGATATCGCCGATGGTCCTATGATCTGGTCTAGCAGAGTAAGGTTCACTGCCCCTCTTTCGTTATCGATGAGAATCGGCCCTTTGAGCGAACCCGCCGTTATCACCGCGAATCGGTTGTCGGCCGTTAGACTCCCCTGAACATCGTGTGCAGTGATGGGCGAACTGTTGTTTGCCAGCGTCGCCGAGCCGCTGACATCCTCAACTACCAGAGGGCCATATGAGTTGTGTATCGTCAAGTTGCCGTCCAGCCGACGGACCTCGACTGGACCATTGGCGTTGCTGATAGTGACATCGCCCGTGTGAGAAGAAACCTCGACAGATCCGGTGCTGGTAATTGAGGCAGTACCTGTCGATTGAGTAATCGCTGTGGCTGCAATGCTGTTGGCGATATTCATATCTCCGTCACACTCAGTGATAGTCACTGATCCGAATGAGTTCTTAACCTGCAAAGGGCCTGAGCAATTTGCCAGAGCAATCAGACCAGTGGAATTAATGGCCGTGATTCGGCCGTCCACATCCGTAAGCCGCACATCAGAGCTGGCCGACCGGACCTCCATATCGTTCGTCAATCCAGTTGCAGACAGGTTCCCGTAATTGTTACTCAACACAAGATGACGACCTGCGGGAACCATAGCCGATATGTTCGAGCGTGTCAGTTGCATGTGCGGATCGGAAAGACGAGGCAGTGTCAGCTCGATGATCGCCTCGTCGGATGCCAGCTCTAGTCTCAACACAATACTGTTGGCCAAAGCCTCCGCGCTGCCTTGATCATCGCCACCGACTTCAACGGTGGCGGATATCTGAATCAGATCGCGGTCCCAACCAGTGACTGACAAGTTGCCGCTCGGATTTGTGATCCTGATCCGAATCTGCTTTTCAGTTATGGGAAGGCTGTCAGTGACCGCGCGTGCTACCATGTAGTTACCGGACGACGAAGTATAGCAGCGGTAGTCTTTCCGGATCACCACAGGCGCCCCGGCAACAATCGGCGGCAGATCAATCGAGGCCGGCGGCGGCGAATGATTACGAGGAGAACGGACAATGACTGCGGCTCTGCGATCGTGTACGTCAACACCAGTGTCGTCCAAATCAAGATATGAATCTTCATCTATATCAAGGTCAAGATCGACATTGAGATCAAGGTCAAAGTCGTGATCATCCAGTTGCTCAAGTTTTGTCTCTATAAGAACAATCACATCCGACCACGAGACGCGCTGCCGATCAACCCTGACGATGAAGTCCTCGGTAAGTGACTCGTTTATCAGTTCCAACTCGCGGCGAAGACTTTGAGTAAGTTGGACCGATTTGCGCGCGGATTTATCCAAATTCTTTTCTCGACGAAACTCTCGTCCCATTTCTTGCAACTCGTCCTGGAGTTCCTGTAGTTCATCGGCCCATTCGCTGGCCTGGTCTGCTTTATGCCTTCTGAGCGCCATCTGATAGACCATCCGGGCAAGTTTGTAACGACTTTTGCGCGCCAATTCGTTGTCGTACTCAGCAAGGTACTCCTCGTAGTCGCTTGCCATATCACGAAACTGCTCGATCAAGTCGACATAATCCTCGGCCAGTTTGCGAGCATTATCGCTCTCATGGCCTTTGTGCGATATGCCCGTATCCACAGTGCCTTTTGATTCCCCCGCGCTCCCGCTCGAGACCCCCACCAGTAGGAGCATTGCCGTCAGGATAACCAGAGAAAGCCAGACACAATAGTTGCGCGAAGACACCTGAGCAGCCATCACTCTATTCACGCATTGGTCCCAGGGGTGCTCTCGCCGGATATCGATCTCATTGCATGATCGTCTACCGCCGAGTTGCGTAGTCCTAGCGCACCGTGTTGCTTGCCTGTCCATATCGGTTTCCGTCAACTCCTTATTTCCCACACACGGCCAGTGCTCAGTAGCGCTGTGTGCCGGGCGTCATCCATCCGCTATGTTCTTACGACACTCAACAGCAATGGTTTCCCTTTATTCTGTACCTGCTTTGCACATTTTTCGGCAGGTTTGTTCTACCGGCCAGCGCTAAGTAGGACCTCTTAGCGGTCCCGACAACCAGGTTGAATCATAAGCACTTCACTCCTGTGGCCCGCCCTCTTAGTCGGTTTCTGTCGTGCGCTCTGAGACAAAAAAGGGCGAGTCTGTCATCGAACCCACCAGCAGCTTTTCCAACAAGCCATTTCGGCGGGTATCTTCCTATCGGATCGTCTGAAGACCTATGCCAAAACGAAGGCCAACAACAAGTTGACTGCTAGTGAAGTCGTGAGGAATACTGCTGAAGCTGGTCCCTTGGGTGACGACGTCCCCCGGATTTGGACCAAATTTCTCGTCGCGGTACCATGTCTGGGTCTGGTCACCAGACGCGCCAAGATACCGGTAGCTGCCAAAAAGTTCGACAAATGGCCTGAGTTGATCGGCCAGCCCGTCTATCGGGAATCGGCCATTCATCCCCAACGAAATACCCGGCCCGGTGCCGTCTGCGTCCGATCTCTTCCCCCGCAAAAGGTGATCGTCAAAGTCGCTGGCGAAGACCATTCCTGCGGTGAAAAACATCTCTATGGACGAGCGCGAACCCAGCATCAGCCGCCCGTATCCGCCAAGCTGAGGAGTGACATATCGCACCCAGTAGTCAATCGCCGGCAGGTTCCCACTGGCCGATTCCTGTTCAAACTGCCCGGTGGCGCCATTGAAAACAAGGTACCAGCCGCGAAAGCCTATGATTCTCTGGGTTATCTTCTGATATGTGAAACTGGCCAGAATACCCACATCGAGCTTCTCGACATGAAAGAGATCAAACCGAAAGTTCCCGTTGACATAGGTCATATCGAGTTCCGCCTTCGATTCGGTAAAGCCCGTCTTCTCGTTGAACAACATACCGACAGCGTACCAGTCATGATCTTCCATCCGGCGTGACGGGTCCTGCAAGTTAGTCAACAAGCTGAGGTCGGCCGCCCACCACCTGCGCGCATCCGGGGGAGTGCGCATCTGCAAACTAATACCGGCAGTGGGAGCACCCAGCGGAAAGCGAAGCTTACTCCGTATCCTCTGCTGGTCTAGTATACCGTCGCCGTCTACATCCTCATCTGACAGCCGGATATCCATCTCATAGCTGGTATGTCCTGACATCTGCGAAAGATACGGTGCGAGACGAAACTCAACTGCCCCAAACGACGGAACAACTACCCACAAGGGAGAAAAGATGACAACCAGAAGGAATATGATAAGTTGCTTTTGAGTGGCGGGCATAGGCTAATATATGCGTCCCTCAATGCCAAGTAAAGGCAGATTGCTACTACT
>JBHHVC010000138.1:0-7273 GCA_046754125.1 Candidatus Zixiibacteriota bacterium | reverse complement strand
GTCTGCCAGCCACAGAGCAAGCAATCCATCCAGAGAGCTCTTGTCGGCGGCAGACGTCTCGTCTGCCCCTCTTAACATGCTGCTGAAGTTTCCGATGTCAAGCAGCAGACCAGAGGTCTGCCAGCCACAGAGCAAGCAATCCATCCAGAGAGCTCTTGTCGGCGGCAGACGTCTCGTCTGCCCCTCTTAACATGCTGCTGAAGTTTCCGATGTCAAGCAGCAGACCAGAGGTCTGCCAGCCACAGAGCAAGCAATCCATCCAGAGAGCTCTTGTCGGCGGCAGACATCTCGCACGCCCGATCCCCCACCATGCATAACGGGCTGAAGATGCAAACATCCGACCCGACCCAAATGCCAGCTACACTTCCATCACTTCTTTTTCTTTGTGGGCCAGCAAATCGTCGATGCTCTTCGTGATCTCTGTTGTGATTTTCTGTATTTCGTCGTGACCGTCAGCTTCCTGATCCTCAGACAAGGTCTTGTCTTTCTGAGCCTTCTTAACCCGGTCGTTAGCCTCACGGCGGATATTGCGCACGGCCACTCGTCCCTCCTCGGCCAGCTTATGGCACTGGCGGACCAGTTCCTTGCGACGCTCCTCATTCAATGCAGGAACGGGAACGCGGATCATCTGTCCGTCTACCGCCGGATTAAGCCCCAGATCTGCCGCCTGGATCGCCTTGACAATATCGCCCACAGTAGTCTTATCGAATGCCTGCACTACCAGAAGACGAGGCTCCGGTGTTGATACTGTCGCTACCTGATTAAGCGCCATACGGGTTCCATATGTCTCGACCTGAACAGTGTCAAGCAAGTGAACCGATGCCTTACCGGTGCGAATGGTGCCAAACTCTCTGGTCACGGCATCAACACTCTTCTGCATATGTTCGCGCACTTCCTTGTACAAAGCATCCAGCATAACGTACACCTCCTGTAGTAGGCAAAAAAGATCGAGGTACCTAGCTTATCAGGGTCCCGATTTTCTCCCCAAGAACCGCCCGTTTCATATTTCCCGGTCGGTTCAGGTCTATCACACGCAACGGTATATGGTTTTCCTTAAGCAGGGAAACCGCCGTCGAATCTATAACTTTCAGTTCTTTGGTCAACACATCCATATAGCTCAACTCGGGATAGAACACCGCATCGATGTCGGTTTTTGGATCAGCGGAATATACGCCATCGACATTAGTCGCTTTGATCACCAACTCGGCCCCAACCTCCATTGCCCGCAGCGCAGCCGCTGTGTCGGTGCTGAAATATGGATTACCGGTACCCGCCGCAAAGATTACCAACCGCCCTTTTTCCATGTGACGTACTGCTCGCCTGCGAATGTACTTTTCAGCAAACTCCTCGATTGCGACAGCAGACATGACCCGTGTAAAGATACCCATCTGTTCGAGACAGTCCATCATGGCCAGTGAGTTGATGACAGTCGCCAACATTCCCATGTTGTCGGCGGTAACCCTGTCTATTCCGGTTTTGGCGGCACGCAATCCACGGTATATGTTTCCGCCGCCAACGACCAGCGCTATCTCAACACCTGTCTGCTTGACATCTCGAATATCCGCGCAAATGGTGCGCATGACGTTGGGGTCAATACCGAATGAACCGGCTCCCATTAGGGCTTCGCCGGATAATTTGATCAGGACTCGGCGCAATTCCGGATGCGGCAGTTCACCAGAGTCCACACTATTCTCCCAGACGAAAACGAGCGAATCGGCGAATGTTCATATTCTCGCCCAGTGTGGCAATAGTACCGGTGACGTAGGCACCGACTGTCACATCGTTGTCCTTAACAAACGGCTGTTCCAGTAGGACGCTCTCAGAATAAAACTTCTCGATCTTGCCTTCGACGATCTTGTCAACGATACTCTCAGGCTTCCCGTCGTTGAGTGCCTGCTGTCTGAATATCTCCCGCTCGCGATCGACAATACTTTGATCGATTCCTTCGCGATCGACACACATGGGCGCTACCGCCGCCACATGCATGGCAATATTACGGGCAAACTCTTTGAAACTATCTGTGCGGGCAACAAAATCTGTTTCACAGGCTATTTCCACCATAACCGCCAACTTATCTCCGGGGTGGACGTAGGTTGAAATAATCCCCTCGGTAGTGGCCCGTCCCTCTTTGGAGGCCGCCTTGGCTATACCCTTCTCGCGAAGATGCTTGATAGCTTTATCATAATCCCCGTCGACCTCACCGAGCGCCTTCTTGCAATCCATCATCCCCGCACCCGTTTTATCGCGGAGTTCTTTTACCATCTTTGCTGTAATTTGCATCTCGTAAATCCTCGAATCGATTTATTTGTCCGGACCACCGGTTGCGGGTTCGGTTGTCGTGTACGTTTTCGCCGGCGCGTTGCGATCTGCTTCAACTGCCGCTTCGATTTGTTCGTTTGTGACCGACTGCCTGGCATCAACGGCGGCATCAACCAGTCCCTTCATGAGGACACGAATTGACTTGATAGCATCGTCGTTGCCGGCAATTGGAAAATCTATGGGGTCCGGATCGGCATTGGTGTCAATGATCGCAATGATCGGAATACCCAGTTTTGAAGCCTCCGCAACTGCAATCTGCTCTTTACGAGCATCAACAACCACCATCAGCCCCGGCAGGTAATTCATCTCCTTGATACCGCCCAAAACCTTCTCCAAACGACCGGCAGCCTTTTCAATCCTGCCTTGCTCTTTTTTGGTGAACTTCTCGAGCGTCCCATCCTCGCGCATCTTTTCGAAATCTTTGAGTTTCTTTATTGACTTCTTGATTGTCTCAAAATTGGTGAGCATCCCTCCGAGCCAGCGCTCGGTTACATGAAAGGCTCCGCATCTGGCCGCTTCTTCAGCCAATACCTCTTTGGCCTGCTTCTTCGTACCGACAAACAATATCGCCTTGCCACGGTTGACTACCTCACGCACCTTTTCCTTGCCCCGCTCTAGGGCATTGACCGTCTTTTGTAAGTCAATTATGTAGATACCGTTGCGGGCCGCAAAGATGAACGGCCTCATCTTCGGGTTCCAGCGTCGCGTCTGGTGACCAAAATGGACTCCAGCCTCGAGTAACTCCTTGACCTGGGGTGAAATCATACAATGCTCCAAACATTTGGTTTTTTCGTTACCTCGGCGTCATCCCCTGCCGGACCCGGATGCGGGACCACCGGCTGAGTCGACCGAGATTGTGTATTCCCCGACATCGCCGGGGTTAGTGCTCCTAGCTTAGCGCTTGGAGTACTGGAATCTTTTGCGGGCCTTGGGCTGCCCGTACTTTTTTCGCTCCACGACTCTCGAATCCCTGGTCAACAATCCGTGCTTGCGGAGGATCGATCGAAAGTCTGGATTCATCTGCAAAAGCGCGCGGCTAATGCCAAGCCGTACTGCGCCTGACTGACCGGCAATTCCGCCACCGCTTGCCGTGCAGACGATATCGAACTTACCTATAGTTTCCGTCACTTCAAGCGGCTGTCGCGCATGGGCGACAAGAGTTTCGCGGGTAAGATACTCGCTCAACTGGTTACCGTTGATCGTGAATTCGCCGCGCCCCTCGGTCAGAGTAACGCGGGCCACAGCCTCTTTCCGTCGACCGGTAGCTGCAAATTTTGCTTTTTCCATATTCCTCTAACTGCCCTTAGAGTTTTATCAACTCTGGCTTCTGCGCCTTGTGCGGATGCTCTGCTCCCGCATAAACGTGGAGCTTCTTGATCATTTTCCTCCCCAGGCGATTCTTGGGAAGCATCCGGCGAACAGCGTTAACAAACACTTCCTCCGGTCGCTTCTGCATCAACTGAGCGTAGGTTGTGGTCCTGAGTCCTCCGGGATATCCCGAATACCGATAATACCGAATCTGCTTGGGCGTGTTTACACCGGTCACTCGCATTGCCTTGGCATTGACCACTACCACATTATCGCCCGTGTCAAGATGGGGCGTAAAGATCGGCTTATTCTTACCGGTTAGGATATTCGCAACCTTGACTGCCGTTCGCCCCATCACTACGCCGTCAAGATCTATTAGCAACCACTTTCGATTGGCTGGCTCAACTTTTGGTACAAACGTCTTCATTCTCTATCCTCAATGGTTCGGGGCTTCCCCAAAACACAAAAGCCCCCCAATATAGATGGCCCTAACCTTTTGTCAAGCCCAGCCTCCCAAAAAAATAACAGAAAAAATATCGCCCAACAATCCCTGACACGCCTTGCTACAGTATCGGTCGACCCGCCAAGATATTTACTGTCAGCCAGTTACGGCAGCTATCGCCCTGAAGGAATCGCCACCTGTGCACATCCCTCAGATTTTTCCGACCAGGTCAAGGCCGGGCTTGAGAGTATTACTGCCAGGTTTCCAGTTGACTGGACAGACCTCGCCACCGTGTTCTCGCACGAACTGGGCTGCCTGGATCTTTCGCACCAACTCGTCGATCCCGCGCCCGATAGAGTTGTCATTTACTTCGAATGACTTAAGAATACCGTCCGGATCGATTATAAATGTGCCGCGCAAAGCCAAACCAGCATCCTCGATCATCACTCCATAATCGCGGCTCAGTCTACCTGTCGGATCTGCCAGCATGGGGAAAGTAATCTTCTTGATCGTTTCTGAGGTATCGTGCCAGGCCTTGTGGACAAAAACCGTGTCAGTCGAGGCAACCAGAACTTCAGTATTCAACGTAGCCAATTCGCCGTACCGATCGGCCAATTCTCCAAGCTCAGTCGGACAAATAAATGTGAAATCGGCCGGGTAGAAAAAAAGCACCACCCATTTGCCCTTAAGGTCGGCAAGACTCACTCTTGTGATATCGCCTTTATGATATGCCTCCAGAGAGAATCCCGGAGCCGGTTGGTTGATCAATGGCATGTTTACATTCTCCTTCTCGTTATATCGCCTTGTTTGCTGTTCAATCTTTGTACAGCATACTATCAATACCGCTTTGGAGCGGATTGTTCCCAAACAACCGGCAATGTAGACTCCGCTGATCGAAAATCAAGCGGATTCTGCCATTCAGATAAGCCATTATCGTCCGATCTAGTCATATAATACAGGTGGAACCAGAAAAACAGGTCGAACCTGGAAAACAGGTCAATCCTGCCTGTGGGACAGGAGGTGAAGTATATTGGAAACGTATCTTAATCTATTCGAAAATGTCATCCGCACACAGGCTGCTATAATGGGAGAAGAGCGGGCCCACAATCAGGCCAAAAAGGCTGGACTGGGAATCTCCTCGGACGGGCATATTGTAAGCTGCTCAGGCAACCCGAAATTGGTGCTACTAAGACTCATACGCTATTTCACCGACGAGGGATCGCTGATGGCGCTGGGCGCATGCGCCCCCCTGATCGAACAGATGATGGGTGATCTCACCGAAGAGGAACGCAACGACCTAATTGAGTTGTCGGAAAAGGAAAGCGCCTCAGAGGAACAGCCGGCTACTCACTCTTCAGCCGAAGTTTGAAGCGACGATCAAACTTCCTGCCCGGCGAACATTCACCGCAAGAGGCCATTCGCAGCCGTTTTTGCCTGGGATACTCCATCCCACAACCCGGACAGATATACAAGTACTTCGGCTGCTTCCTCAAAGATGGATGATACTTTGCCTTGACCGAGGCGCCTATCCGCTGAGCCTCGGCACGAAACGCCATATCGTGCTTGATGTGAATAATGTGAATCATCTCATGCTTCAAAGTATCGGCGATCTCTGCGGGGAATAGGTCATGATACTTCCGACCTATCCTTATGAGCTTCTTCACAGGCGTGTAAGAGCCGGCACAACGCATCCGGTTGGAATATTCGATTTGTACAGCGGGAAGTTTCCCATGAAAATAGAGCCAGTTGAATCTTTCGTACATCCGATACAACTCCGCCTGTGTCGGCAGTTTTTCTCCGGTCAGGAGTCCGTATGCTGCGGGAAGCTCTATTGTGGCGGCACGACTCTGATACTGCCGGATTTTCGTATACAATGTCGCCGGGGCCGGACCGCCCATCGACTCCGGCTTGAACAAATCGTAATTCAGCGCCGACAACGCCTTTTTCTGTGATTTCGTTCTTGCCATACTATTCTCGAATCTCGATCGATCTTACTGGTAAAGATCGGCAGGTTCGCGAGCAACATTAAAACTCGACGAACTCGACCGCCACCACCACGACTGACTTGTTCCATGGGAGGCAGACCTCTCGCCTGCTGGGTGCCCCACTATTCTTGTGGGCGGCAGACGGCTCGTCTGCCACTTGATACCGGTCCACTATATCTTGTCACGCCCGGTGCCCCAACAATTATGCTGGGCTTAAGAATCGGAACCGAGCCGACCACCATGTCTAATACCGCTGTCCGAGATATAGACACTAACATACTCTGTGGGCGTGACATCAAAGGCGGGGGAATACACCTCGATTCCCTCCGGCGCTGAACGGCGACCGAACCCTTCGGTCACCTCGTGTCCAGGTCGTTCCTCGATTACAATCTGGTCGCCGCTCTTCAGTTCGTTGTCAAAAGTGCTCGCCGGTGCCGCTACATAAATTGGCACTCCGTGTTCTTTGGCCAGCACCGCAAGCGAATAGGTTCCGATCTTGTTGGCAAAATCACCATTGCGAGCGATCCGGTCGGCGCCAACAATGACATGATCGATCTTCCCCTGTTGCATTAGCATCCCGGCAGTGCTGTCACAAATGAGCGTGACGTCTATGCCCGCTTGTTGCAACTCCCATGCTGTCAGTCGTGAACCCTGTAGAAGCGGGCGGGTTTCATCAACATATACTCTTACCTTCTTGCCCTGATCGTGGCATGTGTAGATTACTCCCAGAGCCGTACCAATCCCTCCGGTAGCGAGGGCGCCGGTGTTACAGTGAGTCAAAACAGTATCACCGTCCGCAATGAGAGCAGAACCATTTCTTCCGATAGCCGCACACATCTGACGATCCTCTTCGTGAATAATCTCGGCCTCACGCCACATAGCTGCTGCGATCAGGCTGGAATCGGCTTGATCCATCTGTCGAACTGACGACACTACCCTGTCGACTGCCCAAGATAGATTAACAGCTGTGGGCCGTGCGGCTTTTAGCTCTCCTGCAACCCGTTCAACAAATGACCGATCCGAACATTCGGCCTGCTGGGCGGCGATAGCCATTGCATACGCGGCCGCGATACCTATTGCCGGTGCGCCACGAACTTCAAGACGCTTTATGGCAACGATAATGTCACGATAATCGTCATACTCACGAACGAAAAGCTCATCGGGCAGTCTCGTCTGGTCGATCAGACATAGCTTCGACCCTTTGCGTTCGACCGCCTTG
>JBHHVC010000137.1:0-7537 GCA_046754125.1 Candidatus Zixiibacteriota bacterium | reverse complement strand
GGTGCTAGCTGCAACTCCCAACTTAGAACCAGCAGACTGCATACCACTATCTGTGGCGATGGCCGACCGGCATCGGATGTCACCCGTATGTTGTGACGATACAAGCCAGGGGACAGATTACCCAAGTCTACCGTAACGTCAAACGCACCGGGAGTGACTCCCGAGCTGTTCATTATGGAAAGCCAACCAGCGGTTTCAGTCGCAACATAACTCAGTTGTTCGGAACCGGAAGCGCTTACCACACTGACCTGCTTCGGCGCCGGGTTGGGTTGGCCTCTCAGGCCCGAAAAATACAATGTTTGAGGCAACAGCTGCATACGGGGAGCCACCACGACCTTAACCTCAAGGTACACTGGCGAATTGGCTACACCGGAGGCGACAAAGGTGATGGTGTCGTAATACACCCCAATACCTAAATCAGGCACACGCACAAAAACAAATACGGTGTCAGGAGTCTTGGGCATTGGGGAGGTCAGCACAACGTCGAATGTCAGACTGGATGGGTTAGTCTGCACCTGGAACTCAAGCGAGTCACCCATGTCAGAACCGACTATAATCTGCAACTGGTCCGGATTCTCTCCTTCTGCACGCGGCGCCGGATGGTACTGCTGCGGCGTAATGGTCAGACGCGGCAGTTTCGGCTGCTCGGGACTGTCGGAACATCCGAAAGAAACAAAAGACAGCAATGTCAGGGCCAGCAATGTAGCCGGAACCGCTCGTTGAATACTCCCCGGAAATCTCCCTTGTCCAGCAAACATGATTCTCAAGAACGATCTCCCACTTCTACTTGTCAACAGCATGGGTATACTTGCATCAGACATCGCCTTCCGGTCAGCTTGTGTCGTCACACTCTGGAACATCATCCAACTGCCTGCGTTCCATACGTCGATCATGTTGAAACCGTACTGGACTGACGTGCAGAACGCCCCACTTGTTTAGTCCAATCATTTGAAGGCGATCCGGCTCAAGAAGCCGAGCCTGCCGGAAGTGTCTGGACATAAGAGGCCACCATACACTTCACACACCGTTGACAGAGTATCCGCCCTTCGATATATTTGACCACCCTATGAATCAAGCATTATCACCCACAACGGACACCAAATGAGGGTAGAAAACTCGCTCGCTCGCAGTGTCAGCTCGATTCGCATCGCCCTGACTGCCATCCTGCTTCTTGTTGCGACAACAGTTGCGGCAGATCTGCCCGACTCCACCCGGGTTCGCCATCCCAAAAGACATACGCGCAGCCTCGGCTCCATTATTCTCAGGACACCTCAGTATATCCTGACCAGCCCTGAAAAGGTCGTGGAATTTGCAACAAGACTGGCTATTGAGAAAATCGTGGAGGGGCAATTCGGTAAACCTCTGATCGGCCTCCTTTCCGGTGTCGACCGAGTCAGGAGTTTTGCGCCGGTGGCAGGCTTCGGCTCCAACTCGGGAATCAAAGGCGGGATGAGTTTTTCTATCAAAGATGAGGAACTGAAGAGAAAAAGTCTGAAAATGAAGTTGCACGGATCAAGCAGCGGGAGGTGCTCGGCGCCTGGGCGCTGATGGAGGTTGAACCATACGTAGCGACAGTCAAGGCTGCGCAACCGGTCCACGTGCTGCGAATAGACCGGGAGTCGTTCTCCGATCTGATCGAAGATAACCCGGAAATAACACACGGAATTCTAAGCTCACTCATGACCAAAGTTCGCAGTATGTTGGAACCGCTCGAACAGTCACTCTCCGAACAGCCCCCGCAGGGTTGACCAACCATGAATAGACATGGTGACAAGAGCGACTCCCAACATCCGGTGACATATCACCTGATGCAGAATATAGTTCTGATAAGGCGAGCTTTATTGACAATCATAGCAGGCGTTGCCATACAAGCCTGCTCGTCGTCGGTTGCTGCTGCCGACAGGGATTATATGTCAGCAGGAGAGGTCGCTCTCACATCCGGCGGCACCGTTGCATTGGGCCTGTTCGGTACATATGTAAAGAAAGTCGATTCCACCGACAGCAAGCTTATTCGGGGACCTCTTCCGCTTGAGAGACGACTGCAAGAGACACTAGGTGGCCGCTATGAACCGGGCAAATCGTACTTTCTTGATAATACGCGCGGATCAATAATCACACCGGCAATGTCCGCGCTGGTATTGGGAGGTGCCAACCTCACCTGGCCGCAGGAAAAAGCAGGCAAGGATGTCACGCAAGATATGTTTCTATTTGTGACGGGGCTGGCTGCTACTAAGGGGCTAACCGATTTGGTCAAGGGTACGGTTGGTCGTCCACGCCCTCTTGTGAGCCTTCAGCCCGATCTGGCTGCTCTGCGAAAAGAGACTGACTATTCCTATGACCACCAGTCTTTCTTCTCAGGTCACACTTCCGGGGCCTTTTTCGCCGTCACTTTTCTCAACAAGCGGTTGCGGACTATCCTTCGTCAACGCAGCTCTATACAGACCTACCGCAACTGGCGATGGGCGCCTCCAACCCTTCTTTTTGGGTGGGGGGCCGTTGTTGCCTGGTCTCGAGTGCATGCCTACAAGCATTTCCCCAGTGATGTATTGGCCGGGGCAATCGCAGGAGCCTTGATGGCCGAACTTTTTTATTCCTTCGGGAACGACATAGTTCGGGACGGATCGAAAGCAGGTTCGGCGCAGGCGGCCTCCTCCTACCTACTCCGCGTGAATATCAAATTCTAGCCTCACATCTCAAATGTGGTCGGTTGCTCAAAACATCACATCATCTTGTCGACAGTCGGATTGCACTTGACAGTCGCGATCGTCTTTTTTACCAATAACTAAGATGACATACGCGCAGACTTTAGACATCACTTCGCTTCCGCCCCCCGAAGAGCGAGCCAATACCGAGCGCAGGGCCGTGTGTGGCATCTGCCCGGCTGGCTGCTGGGTCAACGTTAAGTATGATCACATCGGAAAACTCTCCGAAGTTCGTGCCGATGATAGCTCTCCCTTTGGCACCGTCTGCCGACTGGGCGAACACTCGGCCGATATTGTCTATTCGAAAGACCGCCTGCACTACCCCATGCGACGTAAGGGTCCCAAGGGCAGCCACAACTTCGAGCGAATATCATGGGACGACGCCTACGAGATCATTGTAGAGAATCTAAATCGATTGAAGTCAGAGCACGGCGCTGAGTCTACCTGTATTTACACCGGACGCGGCAGTTTCGAACAGGCTATGTGCGATCTGTATCAACCGGAGGGGGCGGCGATTTCATCGGCTTCGAGTGTTCTATTCCCATTTGGATCGCCCAACACGATGGGAGTCGGCGCTTTGTGCTATGTCGCCTTCGCCATGATCGCTCCTCATGTGACAATGGGCGGCATGATGCACACCATGTATTCGGATATTGAAAATGCAGAGCTAATCGTCATCTGGGGCGCCAACCCCGCTACCGATTGCCCTCCGCTCGACTACCATCGCATCCTGAAGGCGAGACAGCGCGGTGCAAAAGTTGTAGTCATTGATCCTCGCCGAACGAAGACAGCCAAAATGACCGACGCCGAGTGGGTCCCAATCCGCCCCGGCACCGACGGCGCACTGGCCCTGGGAATGTGCAATGTTATTGTCAGCGAAGAATTGTACAACAATGATTTCGTAAGGGACTGGACCGTCGGTTTCGACGATCTCGCGCGGCATATTCAGCATTTTCGGCCAGAAGTTGTCGAGCAGATCACCGGCGTGCCTGCCGACACCGTTGTAAGTCTTGCACGCCAGATTGCTACCGCCAATGGCGCAGCGCCAATAATGTACAGCGGATTGGAATACAGCGATGGCGGTGTGCAGGCGATTCGCGCTACTATGGTTTTGTGGGCGTTGGCCGGGCAGCTCGATGTCCCCGGCGGCCGTTGTTTCTCCATGCGCGAGAACCGGTTTCCGCTAAATAGAACCGGACAAATCGCCAATCCAGACCTGACAAAAGCGCTCGGTCGCGACCGTTTTCCGATATACAGTTCATATCGCGAGGAGTCTCATGCTATCGCTTTACCAGAGGCTGTACTCGATGGAACACCGTATCATATTCGCGGACTGATCATTCTCGGCGGCTCAATGATTACCTCCTGGCCCCAGCCGGATATCTGGCGCAGGACGCTAGGCAGTCTTGACTTTCTGGTGTGCGTAGATCGTCAACTCACTGCCGATGCCGCCTTTGCCGACATCGTACTTCCGGCAACCACCGGCTATGAGATAGAGTCGTACATGACCTATGGCCCGATATTCCGAATTCGTGAACCGATTGTCGAACCGGTCGGCGAATCAAGAAACGACTTCTTTATTCTGGCTGAACTCGCCAACAGGCTTGGCTATGGCCACCTGTATCCTCAAACTGAGGAGCAACTCCTGTGCAAAGTGCTGGAGAATAGCGGTTTCACACTCGAACAGGTTCGGCGGAACGGCGGCTCAGTGCAAATACCGACTACCATGATGCAATACAAGAAGTGGGAAAAAGGCGAACTACGTGCCGACGGCAAACCCGGCTTTGATACTCCCTCAGGTAAATTCGAGATTGCTTCGAGCATACTTGAAGAGCACGGCTATGCACCTCTGCCAGAGTACACCGAGCCCGGCGAAAGTCCACAATCGCAACCACACATCGCGCGTCAGTTTCCGCTAGTATTCAACTCCGGATCACGGGTAACAACAGATTTCAGGTCGCAACATCATGGTATCGAATCGCTCAACCGCAAACGCCTCGAACCAACTGTGACGATCAACACAAACGACGCTCAGGCGCGCTCTATCAGCAACGGCGATCTCGTCAATATCAAGTCGGTTCGTGGCCAAACGACCATGCGCGCGCTGGTTACCAGTGATATCGTACCGGGCGCCATCGATGCCAATATGGGTGGCGGAGGACCGGTCGGACCGGATGCGTGGAAGAAGTGTAATATCAACGACCTGACAGATCTGAATCGATACGACCCCGTCTCAGGCTTTCCCGTCTACAAGGCGCTCTTGTGCGACGTGGTGAAAGCGGCGGACGGCGACAGTGCGGTCAGTGTCGATTCCGGCGAGGACAATGCGTCGGTTTCTATTGATGATTCTACAACTGCTACCGAGCCGACCGCACGAATCTACCTCGATCATAACGCCACCACCCCGATCGATCCCGAAGTGCATCGGGTGATGGTGCAAGCGATGGAGCAGACCTTTGGCAATCCTTCGGCCATTTACAGGGAAGGAAGATTAGCCAGAACCGCTCTCGAGAAGGCCCGGCGAAGCGTGGCCCAATTGCTCAACTGCACCGCGCAGCGCATCATCTTTACCGGTTGCGGGTCAGAGGCGAATAACCTCGCCCTGAAGGGTATCGCATTTGGTAGGCGCAACGGCCGCAACCATATAATCACCTCGACAATTGAACACCCGGCCATTCTCGAAGTCTGCCAATGGCTGGAAACGCAATCATTTCGGGTGACTTGCCTGCCGGTGGACGATAACGGCATTATC
Organism: Candidatus Zixiibacteriota bacterium; assembly: GCA_046754125.1. Taxonomy (GTDB): domain Bacteria; phylum Zixibacteria; class MSB-5A5; order GN15; family FEB-12; genus JBHHVC01. The sequence continues at coordinate 2,083 of JBHHVC010000137.1, read as the reverse complement.
GACCGCGACCGTCTCAAGCATGCGATAGACAACAAGACACTGTTGGTATCGATAATGACTGCCAACAACGAAACCGGATCTATTCAGCCAATAAAGGAACTTGCCACCATCGCGCATGACGCGGGCGCGCTGTTTCATACTGACGCCACCCAGGCGATTGGCAAGATCGCTGTCGATGTTGATTCGCTGGATGCTGATCTGCTCACCCTTTCCGCTCACAAGTTCTACGGGCCGAAAGGGGTAGGCGCTTTGTTCGTGCGCAAGGCGGTTCGATTTGAGCCGCTCATACACGGCGGTCACCAGGAATCAGGCCGCCGCGCCGGAACTGAAAACCTTACTCACATCGTCGGAATGGGAAAAGCAGCCGAACTTGCCGGACAACGATTGCCGGAGATGGCCCGGGTCGAGACGCTTCGTAATCGTCTTCAGGCGGGCATTTTCCAATTAGTGCAAGGTGCAAGACTGAACGGCCATCCGACTAAACGTCTGCCCAACACGCTTAATGTCATACTCCCCGATATGCGCGGTGAATCTGTGGTCCTTGCACTCAATCAGCGCGGTATATCGCTTTCGTCCGGATCGGCCTGCCGCTCCGGATCACCAAGACCGTCACACGCCCTTCTCGCCCTCGGCCTGACCGAAAACGACGCCCACTGCGCAATTCGGCTGTCTCTCGGCATACACAATTCTGAAAGCGAGATCGATCGCACTCTCGCTATTCTGAAAGAGACTATTGACGACAATCGCTCGATGATCCGGTTCGTCCCCTGCAGATAGTAGTTCCGGGCGTGTGTGAACTCTCGCTAAAACTTCATGCCAATGCGAATTGGCACAACACCCGGATTGTTGCTGTCTTCAAGCATGATTATTTCGAATCCAACTTCGGCAAAGAATGACCGTGAGCCATCGCCCTGGGCCATTTCCACACCGAATCCAAGAAGAACCGCAACATTGGCATCACTGTCCGCACCAGCCTGCCACGCCGTCTGACTACTGCCCGAAGAATTGGTGAAGTCCACCTTGACTTGGTCCGCCCCGGCCAGCGAAATCCCAAACCCGCCTTTGACATACGGCCAGGTGCTCGATGCCGGGCTTTTCAGCGACCCTTTGCTAACAACAGCAAAGGTCAAAGCATCCAGGGTGCCCTCGCTTACCGAGATATTGCTCGAACCGGGCCACTCACCCGGATCCGTCCACCAGTCGGCAATGATTCCCTCGTCGGGCGAGAACGTCTTGTAGTTGACCATTCCGATAATCGCCCAATTAGGCGAAACCGGGTACTCTATTCCAGCCGAAATGCCATAGCCCAAGCTGTAATAGTCCGTCGCTGCCTCAGGCGACACGGCAAAGCCGACCTCGGGAGCCACAAACCAGGTGTAGTTCCGGGACTCCTGTGCCTGAGCGACAGCCGCCACAGCCAGCAACAAGCCCACTACAATTGTCGTTTTTTGCATCTTCATCCTCCTTCTATGAACATTAGACAATTCGAACCGAAGGGTTGAAGCCCTCCACCTTCGAATTCTTACACTATTGAACACAACCAAGACATCCTCACGCCCAAGCCATAAGCCAATTGGAGTTGGCCTGATCTACAGCAAACTACAATCCGCGCTCGGCAGGAACAACTATATCTTTCTCCCTGAAACACAAGCCGAATTATCCTTGACTGACACCGTTTCTCGTCTTAATTGGACGGAACCGTCAATACCGTATTGGTGGCATAAGATTGAATCGATAAGTAGGCACGATAAAGAGCGCAATTGGCTATGGCAGAAGTAACAACAACGGCAGGATCGAACTTCATTCGCGAATTAATACGCGAAGATTTGCGCTCAGGCAAGCATGGCGACCGCGTAGCCACACGGTTCCCCCCGGAGCCGAACGGATACCTCCACATCGGGCACGCCAAGTCGATCTGCCTCAATTTCGGCATGGCGGCCGAGTTTGGTGGCACCTGCAACCTGCGATTTGACGATACCAACCCGATCAAGGAAGAGCAGGAATACATTGATGCCATCAAGCGTGACATACGCTGGCTCGGATTCGACTGGGAAGATCGGGAATACTACGCCTCTGACTATTT
>JBHHVC010000136.1:0-7564 GCA_046754125.1 Candidatus Zixiibacteriota bacterium | reverse complement strand
CTAATGCAATACCCGAAACGACACCAATGACTCCGCCGGTGCCCGACAGGGTGGTGGCCTCTGTCAGAAACTGCAGTATTATGTTGGTGCGCTTGGCACCAATGGCCTTTCGAACTCCGATTTCGCGAGTTCGTTCGGTTACCGACACCAGCATTATGTTCATAACTCCGATCCCGCCTACCATCAGGCCTACCGAAGTAATAACTATCATGGCCAGATAGATTGCATCGGTAACGCCTTTGACGATATCCTTGATATTATCCTGCGTGGTCAGGCTGAAGCTATCCTTCTTATTGAACGGGACCCTGCGGAATTGTCTCAATGTCGATGTGATTTCGTCCTTGGCCCCTTCTATATCGGAGTAGGATACTGCGCGCGCCATAAGACCTAGTTCCTTCTCCCATGGATACAGCTTGAGAAAGGTAGACAAGGGGATAATTATGTTACGGTTGTCGCCGTCGTCATCAAAAGTGGCCTTCCATTCTTCCAACACTCCGACCACGCGAAATCGCTGTCCGTTGACTCGTATCATGCGATCAATCGGTTCCTCACCCTCAAACAGAACCTCCGAAATATCGTAGCCAATTACACAGACCATTCCCTTAAACTGTTCATCCACTTCTGACAGGAACCTCCCTGATTCCAGATTCAGCATGCGGACTCGGTCGTAGGCAGGCCATGTTCCAAAAACCATTGGCCTGTTGAACTTGCGATTCTTGTATTTGGCTTCGTTCCCCCCCGGAAGGAAGATAAAATCCCGAGGTGCCACTCCGTCAACCAGCGAGCAGTTTTCTTCAATGGCCTGCGCCTCGCCCACTGTGATCGGAGCGCGGTTTCTCTCCTCATCGGTCAGCTTTTCCCAATCAGTGTCAGGCGCAAACTTGCTGATATAAATGACATTTGATCCCAGAGCGTCGATCGATTCCTGAGCAGCCAGGTTTAGGCCATCTATTATAGCAGCCATGCCGATCACCGAGCCAACACCGACCATAACGCCAAGGATTGTCAGACCGCTACGCAATTTGTTACCTGCGATGGATGAGAGCGCCATCAGTACGGCGTCTTTTATTTCGGTTGGTGTCAAGGTCATACAACTACTCTATTCGTAACTCAGAGCTTTGATGGGATCCAATCGCGCGGCCTTCATAGCAGGGAAAATACCGAAGAAAAGTCCGATTCCTGTAGAAATGGACAATCCAGCCACAATGGCAAGCATTGACGGTGAGATAGTGATATCCATCATTCCGATCAGAGCCCTGGCAATCAGGAAGCCCGCGACAATTCCAATAATGCCTCCCGAGAGGGTGAGAGTGAGCGATTCAAACAAGAACTGCAAGAGGATATGCTTCTGCTTGGCCCCGAGCGATTTACGGATGCCGATTTCGCGAGTACGCTCCGTGACAGCCACCATCATGATATTCATCACCACTATGCCGCCGACTACAACCGATATCGACGAAATCCCTACAAGACCCATCCGGAAAATGCGCGTGATCTGATTCAGAACATTGAGAATGGCATCGGCCGTTAGCAGATCGAAATCGTCCGGCGTATTGTATGGAACGTGACGCTGCGCCCGAAGGATCATCCGCACCTGATCCATAGCATCCTGTAGCAATCCAACTTCGGCTGCCTTCACCATTATCGCTATTCCCCTGCGGGGCGCACCAAACTGCTTGAGATGGGTAGAATACGGAATAATAAGGAAGTTATCCCGGCTTTCACCAAATGTACTGCCCATTTCTTTTGCTACGCCGATAACGGTATACCGCCTGGGGCCGACCTTGAGCTCCTTCCCGATTGGATCGACTCCCAAAAAGAACGCTTCCATGATACCGTGTCCGATAAACGCCACTTGTCGCTTTGATTGATCATCCTCGGCTGAATGGAACCGCCCTTCGGCCACTTCCAAATCAACAATGTTGATATACTCTGATGTCGCGCCTGAAACAAGGACTCGGCGCATTGCCTGATTGCCATACTTGATTCGAACCCTGTTAAATACGCGCGGTGTCTGCTTTTCGCACAAATCGCAGCCCTCGTCAATCAGTCCGACTGCCTGTTGTGAAATCGGCTTACGTTTGATTTTCTCCCACCACATTTCATCTGACGTAACAATTCCGATCCGCTGAACAATAAAAGTTGCCGGACCAAGACGAGCCAAGTCGTCTTCGATGGAGTCGGACATCCCTTCAAGCGCTGATATTATTGTCATCACCGAGGTGACACCGATAATGATTCCCAGCAGTGTGAGGCCCGAACGTAATTTGTTTGCCCTGATGGCGTCCAGTGCAATTCTCATCAGTGAAAGAGCAATCATGATTAGCTGGCCTGATGCCCGACACCGTTGCGATCCGTTACTCGTTCGTCGCTGTCTATCTCGCCGTCAAGGATCGAGAGCACGCGATGGGCATGGCGGGCAATGCTCGCCTCATGGGTGACAGTAATGATCGTATTTCCCTGGCGGTGCAGCGTGTCGAAAAGCCTCATGATTTCCTCGGACGTTTTGCTGTCGAGATTGCCGGTCGGTTCGTCGGCGAGGATTAACGATGGATTATTAACCAGCGCTCGCGCAATTGCCACACGCTGGCGCTGGCCACCGCTCAATTCGGTCGGCTTATGCATCATACGGTCAGTTAGCTCGACCTTAGCAAGGGCAGCCTTGGCCATCTCATCGCGCTCTTTGGACGATGATCCATTGTAGATCAGCGGTAGTTCGACATTATGCAGGGCTGTAGCGCGCGGCAGTAGATTAAAGGTTTGAAACACAAAGCCGATCTCGCGATTTCGGATATTGGCAAGCTCGTCGTCGTTCATTGTTGATACTCTGCGATCACTTAGGATAAACTCACCTTCGGTCGGCGTATCCAGACAGCCGATGAGGTTCATCAGAGTAGACTTGCCGGAGCCGGAAGGCCCCATGATTGCCACGTATTCGCCTGTATCGATGCTGATGGTGACGCCGCGCAGCGCATGGACCTTCTCAGCGCCCATTTCATACGTCTTCCACAGATTTCTGGCGTCTATGAGTGGCATGTTTTAGCTCTTCTCCTCTTTCTTCTCCTTAGGTTTCAGGGCATCGCCATCTTTGACTCTTCGCAATACGCGATATGGTCCCGAAACGACTGAGTCCCCCTCGCTTATTCCAGAAGTAATCTCTATGTGCTTCTGATCCGCTATTCCCGTGTTCACCTCGACAAACCGCGCCACACCATCATCTATCACAAACACCCCCTTGTATTCCTTACGATCTTTCTCATCGCCATCGGCTGCTCTCTTGTCCAACTCTTCATCTGCTTCGGCGGCGTGCACCTGGCCAACGATGGCCGAGCTGGATTCAGGCTCGGTCCCCGCCCGAGCGCGTTCGAGTGAATCGACATTGAACGAGCGAATGACTATTGCGGAATATGGTACCGAGAGAGCATCATCGACACTGTTGGTCGTGATGTCCACTGTGGCCGACATGCCGGGGCGTATTCTTACGTTAGGATCCGTAAATACGACATTGACCAGAAAATTGGTCGACTGGTCCTGTGTCCCGAGGCCGGTCATTATTGCGGTGTTTCCTATTTCTACAACTCGCCCACCGAAGGTCGTGTCGGGGAAGGCATCAATTGAAATCTCGACCTCCTGCCCCAGGTCTACCTTCCCAATCTCCGTTTCGTCGACATCGACCTCGACTTCAAAGATGTCAAGGTTCGATATCGTCATGAGTGTCTTGCCCTGTGTGAAGGCAGTCTGGGCAGCAGCTATTTCTCCAACTTCACAATCAAGCAACGTTACAATCCCGGCCATCGGCGCATTGATTTTTGCCTTGGAAAGGTTGTCGAGCTGTTTGGCGTATCGCGACTGCGACTGCTTGGCCTGAGCCGCCGTAGCCTCATGGGCGGCTCTTCTATTGAGGTAAGCATACTTTGCATTGGTGTAGGCGGTTTCGCTGGTAAGATTGGTCTTGTAGAGCTTTTCCTGTCTTTTGTATTCTTCTTCAGCCTGATCGAGGTCGTTTTTTGCTCCGTCGAGGCGTGCGCTAATCTCGGATACTGCATACCTGGCCTGATCGACATCGGACCGAAGCTGCACCGTATCAAGCACAACCAGAAGCTGAGCTGCCTCGACATAGTCGCCCTCCCGGACTCTGAGATCTATGACCTCTGCGTTGATCTGAGAAGTGATATCCACCTTTGTTTTCGGCTGCACTCTTCCCGAAGCGGAGACGACTTCGGTCAACGATCGTAGTTTGACTGCCTCCGCCTGCACATCGGTGGTCTTTGTGGTGTTCATTGTCAGGTTAGCGACGACGAGCCCGCCCACTACCACTACCCCGCCAATAATCAGAAATAGTTTCTTCTTCTTAGTCATAAGACAGTCACCTCGACATACTATGTTATACGATTACCGGAGTCCCGGCGACAGGTCTCACTCACATTTTTCCCATCGCCTGCTCGAGCTGCGCAATGGCCAAATTCAGATCGAAGGCCACCCGGATCAATGATACCTGAGCCTGCTTGAGCGACACCTGGGCGTCGAGCAGGTCCAAAATAGTGGCCGCGCCAAGATTGTACTTCTCTTGTGTTATATTCAAATCTTCCTGTGCCGCGTCGACATTTTCTTGCGACACCAGCATTGCCTCGCGTTGCTGTTCAATGTCATAAAATGCCGTCTTTATATCGCGCGAAACCTGGTTGCGTGTATCGGCCAACAGAGCATGGGCATTGTTTCGAGTTACTCGCGCCCGACTAAGGTTTCTCTCGCGGCTGAAGCCGTCGAAAATGTTGAGGCTGACCGAGAATCCGAAGTTGCGATTCTTGAAGGAATAGTCGAACACGCTGGGAAAGGCCTGTGTCCCGCTGAAGTCCGAATAACTTCCAAACACACTCACGGTCGGTAGATAGTCAGCAAGACGCGAATGAACTCCCAAGTTTGAAGCATCAAGCTCTGCTCGGGCCGAGAGTAGTCCGGGTTCATGCTCCAAGCCGAAGTTGACGGCCGCATCGAGACCGCCGCTATACTCGCGGCTGATATAGGAGGTATCGAATTGCATATCCGTATTTGGATCGACTCCGATCGTCCAGGCCAGTGTCGCGCGCGTGGTAATCACGGCGTTGGTCGCCCTCAGTTGCTCTAGCTTGTCGTTTCCAAGACGCACTTTCTGCTTCAACACATCCGACTTGGCTGCCGAGCCAAGATCAAACTTGGACTGGATCAGCTTAAGCTGTTCCTGAGAGCGGTCCACGGCCTGCTGTTGTACATCGACGTTTTGTGCCGAGGCCAGATAGGCATAATAGGACGTCTTCACAGCTAGAATCAGGTCCTGCTCTGAACTGATGACATCGAGGTGGGCAGCTTTCTTGCTTGCTCTGGCTCCAAAGTAATTGAGCCAGTTTGACAAATTGAAAACAGAGATGCTCGCGTCGACTGAATAACGCTTGTCAGGCCCGATATCCTGCTCGTCGGAGAAACCAATCACCTTTCCGGTATCGTCAAATATCCGATTCGGCGGATCAATACCGAACTGACGTCCCTTGTTGTACGAGTATGAAGCTCGGACCTGCGGTAGGAATGCTCCCAGAGCATTCAGCTTGTCCATACCTGCCGTTGTTTCCCTTCCGCGCGCGGCGATGATCGAGGCCCTGTTTTTCAAAGCGAGTTCGATACAATCATCCAGAGTCAGTTGCTCTGCGCGGGCAGAGGAGGCAAACCCTGATTGCACAAACATAGCAAGTAAGACAAATCCTAATGCTGATTTCATTCAGTATCTCCTTACACAATCGCGCTACTGATAGCCATAGTGATCACATGCAACACAGAAAGCAATCCCATCGATAGGACCGCTAACAGATACCCTTTGTTGCGCGAAAAACCATACATGATCGATAAGCCTATTCCGACAGCTACAATTTCCCAAATCCCAAACACGCTAATCTTGGAAAGGGCCAGATAGGTCGCACTCTGTAGCCCCTGCGATGCCGCCAGAAAGCCCAGAGAAAGGCCAACCAGTAATGATTGTTTGGCAAGAACCATCGGAACAACCACCCAACTGCCAACAGCGTAGACGATTTCGCCATACAACATTGCAGACAGCAACTTCCTGAATGTTGTCTTACCGGCCATCACAAAATTGCCAAAGAACAGAGCGAGGGCTGCTGCCAGTAACGGGACAAGGAGCATCGCAATAGAACCGAAGACAAGCGTGTTCATCTTCATGATGAACAGCATGTCACCAGACATCTCTACACCCGATGACTCCATCTGTTGCTGAAACTGCGGGGACTCCATCTGCATCTTCAAAATGAGATCACCCAGCAAGAAGAACATACCCAACCACAACCCGGCCAGTACGATATACGGCACCAGAATCTTAGGTCGTTCCCGTAGCTCCTCGAAGAAACTCGACGGTTTGAGAAAAACCTCCCAAAGACCTCTTAACGACAGATTGCCGCGTGACTCCGGCATCACAGGTAGCGCTCCTGCATCATTCATTTCATTCTCCCTCATTGCCTGAATTACGGCCCTATTTCACAAAAGTTTCAATCACATGCTATCTCTCGCAATATACCACGAAAGACCGAAAGTATTCACTGCAAATGCTCATTGAGCACAAAAACGGGATACCACCAGATTGGGCGGTATCCCGCAAAACGATAAGATTATTACCTGCCTGCACTTCGGTCAGCGTCTAGCGAAACATGGTCGACCCTATAACCAAAGAGACAATGGCCATCAGCTTGATGAGGATATTCATAGATGGACCGGAGGTATCTTTGAAGGGATCGCCCACCGTATCTCCAACCACCGCTGCCTTATGCGCATCGGAACCCTTGCCTCCGTGGGCACCGGATTCAATATACTTTTTGGCATTGTCCCATGCGCCGCCGGCGTTAGCCATCATAAGAGCGAGCATCACTCCTGACATTGTTGCCCCGGCCAGCATACCGCCAAGCCCTTCCTTTCCCAGTAGCCAACCTACTACCAACGGCGACAGTACCGCAGTCAACCCGGGAGCTACCATTTGCTGCAAGGCTCCCTTGGTGGCAATATCCACGCACCGGCCAGTGTCCGGCTTTGCCTTACCCCCCATCAGCCCGGTAATCTCACGGAACTGGCGGCGAACCTCTTCGACCATCTGTGCCGCCGCTCGCCCGACTGCTTTCATAGTTAGAGCTGCGACAAAGAAGGGCAGCATCCCACCTATGAAAAAGCCGATAACGACTCGCGGTTCCAAGATATTGATGACTTCAAGATGAACAGCCGAAGCGTAGGCAGAGAAAAGAGCCAGTGCAGTCAGGGCTGCCGAGCCAATAGCGAATCCCTTACCAATTGCCGCAGTAGTGTTACCCAGCGAGTCAAGAGCGTCCGTTACTTTGCGCACTTCGGGCCCCAGACCGGCCATTTCCGATATGCCGCCGGCGTTGTCGGCGATAGGGCCGTATGCGTCGACTGACATCGTCACACCGATCGTTGCCAGCATTCCGACCCCTGCAATGCCGATTCCATACAACCCAGCAAAACTGAAGCCGGTATAGATTGCTGCACAAATGACAATGATCGGGAAAGCCACCGACTC
>JBHHVC010000135.1:0-7607 GCA_046754125.1 Candidatus Zixiibacteriota bacterium | reverse complement strand
ATGACCTCATTATCACTTTTTCCCTTTGGATCGAAATCGGACCCGCCCTTGCCACCACCCATAGGCAAAGTAGTCAGGCTGTTCTTGAATATCTGCTCAAATCCAAGAAACTTGAGAATACCAAGGTTGACACTTGGGTGAAAACGAAGGCCACCCTTGTATGGGCCGATAGCGCTGTTGAACTCAATCCGAAAACCCCTGTTGACCTGCATTTGTCCGCGGTCATCGACCCAGGGGATACGAAACATTAACACCCTCTCCGGCTCAACGATACGCTGCAGGATTTTTGCTTCCTGGTATTCCGGGTGTCGCTCAACTACAGGCATCAGAGAATCCACTACCTCGTGTACTGCCTGGTGGAATTCCGGCTGGGCCGGGTTTTTCGCCTTCAGGTCTGCCATGAATGCGTCAACAAACCCCGATGTAGTCTTTTTGCCGGGACCCGATGTCTTTTCCTTTGTAATCACCGAACTCATTCGATCACCTCAATTGATGTACATAACTTCACATACATAACGGTCCATATATATTTGTCGGTTCCCTGGGAGTCAAGATAAACCGCCGGAAACCGAATAATTATTTTATGATGGATATGCACATCATTCCGGGCGTAGCGAGCGATTCCGGCTGTCCTGGTTTCGAAAGCTGCCAGACTCCGCGGGGCAGATGAGAAACCGAAACAGGTCTGAGGATGAATGAAGTCCAGGCGTCTAAAACAACTTGCTTGTAAGGCCAGCGGTTGGCATCTTGTTCGCCAATTGCCAATGATTACGGATAGAGGTCACTTAGAGACAGGGCATAGACAATGGCCAATTCAATAAGCATTTGTTTGTTTGAAGACCCGGCTTTCGTCCAGTTCTTGCCACTTACTCATTTGAGGCCTGTTTTTCTATTGCGGTCCGGGATAGTCCCCCTTTTCAAAAGGGTTGAACGGCACTTCCCTCAGGCCGACATCTGTTTTTCCAGCCGCGACCATATTGCTCCGCTCCTTGCCGAACAGTTGCCGGACTATCCTGTGAACATCATCAAGCAGGGAGAGGACGGTCTGTTGTTCCTAAACGGGCGGATCCGGGACTACGGGAACCTTCCGGAATTGGTTATCGGAGCTAGCGAGCCGACCCTATTCAGAAGCGGCGACAAAACTATAGCCTGGCTAATCAGACCGAACAGCCTGGAATCGGCCCCCTCGATCGCCACACAACACGATTACCAGAAGCTGTTCGACGGCCTGACCGAACCAGTGAGCGAGGAGGCGACAACCGCGACCCTGTACGACCATTTGTGGGAGCTTGTCGAGGACATTGGCCGTGAAACGGTAGCTGATTATTCCCACCTTCAGTCTACTTTGCCCGATCCTCACAATGTACGATTTCATGATGGCGCGACGCTCGTAAGGGAAGAGAGCATATATCTATCGAACGATGTCGAAATCATGCCTGCCAGTGTGATCGATGCGAGCGGTGGGCCGGTGTATATCGACACCAACACGCGTGTCGAACCGCACGCGGCCATATTCGGTCCATGCTATATTGGACCGAACTGCGTCATTCTTGCCGGAAAAGTATCCGGCTCATCGATCGGGCATACCTGTCGGGTCGGGGGAGAGGTAGAGGAATCGATCTTTCAGTCTTATGTCAACAAATACCATGCCGGGTTCATCGGCCACAGCTATGTCGGCTCCTGGGTCAACTTCGGCGCCATGACGACTAACTCGGACCTAAAAAATAACTACTCGACAATCAGAGTAACCATAGGCGGAGATTCGATTGACAGCAGGTCGATCAAAGTAGGGTCATTCATAGGCGATCACACGAAATTCGGTATAGGCACGTTGCTCAATACCGGAATACATATTGGTGTCGCGTGCAATCTCTTTGGAGGTACGCTCATTCGCGACAAGGAAGTGCCCTCGTTCAGTTGGGGTGACTCAGATAATCTGGAAACCTATCGTTTCGATAAGGCCATTGAAACTGCGCAACGGACATGCGAGCGCCGTCGTTGCAGGTTCTCCGATCACGAGCAGAGAATCCTCGAGGCTATCAGCAAGGGAGAAAGAAATGACAGTGGGGTCATGCGGTTATAGTGTGGTAGTGAAATGTCGTGCGCAACGAGACAGACACTGTGCTTGAGCTTCGCAAAGATCCGATCATTGGTCGATGGGTAATAATTTCAACCGAGCGTGCTCGGCGACCGTCGGCATTCAGCTCTGTCCCAGAGCGGTCGGCCGCCAAGCTGTGCCCTTTCTGTCCCGGACGGGAACAAAACACGCCCTCGGAAATCCTGGCATATCGCGGCGATGGAAGCAGTGCTGACCAGCCCGGATGGAGCCTTCGCGTGTTTCCAAACAAGTATCCAGCCTTGCGCGTCGAGGGGGAGTTGCAACGAATGCCCAAAGGGATGTACGACAAAATGACCGGAATCGGTGCCCACGAAGTTATTGTGGAGACGGCCGACCACCAGATTGACCTGGCAGACATGTCCGACAAAGCGGTGCGCGACATATTCTGGGCCTATCGTGAACGAATGCTTGACCTTGAGCGCGACAGTCGTTTCAGGTATATTCTCATCTTCAAGAATCATGGCGAGGCTGCGGGAGCCTCACTGGAACATTCTCATAGCCAACTAATAGCCACACCCATCATCCCTAAGCGAGTAGTAGAGAAACTGGAAGGGGCAAGGCGTTACTATGAGTACAAGGAGCGATGTATCATCTGCGATATCATCCGGCAGGAATTAGAGGATGGCGAACGAGTGGTCTGCGACTATGATGCCTTTCTAGCCTTTCAGCCATTTGCGGCTCGCTTTCCATTCGAGACCTGGCTCGTTCCCAAATCTCACCAGTCGCACTACCTCGACATGAGCGATGCCGAATATATGGTTCTGGCCCGAGGCATGAAAGACATACTCAGGCGTCTTAAGCATGCTCTCAACGATCCACCGTTCAATTATATGCTCCATACGCGGCCGATTTCGCGAGAGTCAAAGGAGTATTATCACTGGCACATAGAGATTATTCCCAAGCTGACCAGAGTGGCCGGATTCGAATGGGGCAGCGGATTCTATATCAACCCGACTGCGCCGGAGGAAGCTGCCGCCTACCTTGCGAGTCTTGATATAAATGTCCCGGATGGTGACACGGATCAGAGCACGACCGCAAAGAAACAGCCCTGATGAAAATAGCGATCGTGGCTTCGGAGGCAGGACCGTACATACGCACAGGCGGGTTGGGTGATGTCCTCTCGGCATTACCGCGCGAGTTGGCGCGTATCGGCCACGAGGTCAAGCTGTATCTTCCCCGGTATCGTGCTCTAAAGACTGGCCATCTTGATTTGCGCCAACAGGATTCTACCGGTCAAGTTGCAGTGGGCGACAGCCTGCTTTCCTACAGTGTTACCTCGCATCGCGAGAGACGGCTCCCGCTCGAAACCTGTTTTGTCTCAGGAGAGGCATTCTCAGACAAAGACGGTATATACGTCGATCCCGAAACACACACCGACTACCCGGACAACGACCGTCGATTCGTGTTCTTCTGCCGATCAACTCTCGCTGCAATGGAGCAGCTTAACTTCCGACCGGATGTTATTCATGTGCATGACTGGCAGACAGCTCTTATCCCCGCCTATCTGCGCGTATCAACTGGCGGCTATTCTTTTTTTCGTAACAGCCGAGCTGTCCTGACAATTCACAATCTGGCTTATCAGGGAAGTTTCGACGCGGCTAGTTACAAGAATGTAGGATTACCGGATGAATTGTTCGCTCCCACTCGGCCCTTTGAGTTTTATGGCAAAGTCAATTTCCTGAAAGCCGGTATCTGCTATGCCGACAAGATAACGGCTGTGTCGCAAACCTATGCCCGGGAAATCCAGAGCAAGGAGTTAGGCTGCGGTCTTGACGGTGTTTTGCGATCACGCTCATCCGATCTTGTCGGAATAATGAACGGTGTGGACTACACCGTCTGGTCGCCGTCACGCGACAAATTGATACCGTATACCTTCAGGCCGGTAAACCTCTCCGGCAAAAGAATGAACAAATCTGAGTTGCTCAATCTTGCCGGGATGCCACTCAGGGAAAAGACACCGCTCGTAGGAATGGTCACTCGTCTGGTCGACCAGAAGGGGATCGACTTGGTGATAGCGGCTTTTGATCGGTTAGCGGCTAAAGATTTGCAAATGGTCCTGCTCGGCACCGGCGAACCGCGACACCACCAGTTCTTTGAATCGATGCAAGAACGTTACCCCGACCGATTCAGAGCATACTTGACCTTCGACGACAAGCTTGCGCACCTGATAGAGGCGGCATCCGACATCTTCCTGATGCCTTCTCGCTTCGAGCCGTGCGGGTTAAACCAATTATATTCGCTGAAATACGGAACGGTACCGGTTGTCCGCCGGGTCGGGGGGCTGGCTGATACCGTGGTCGACTACAATCCCGATACGAAATCAGGTACAGGGTTCGTTTTTGATGATTACACGCCCGAAGCCATGCTGGATGCTGTCGATCGTGCTGTGGATTTGTTTGCCCGCCGCCGCGAGTGGATGAAGTTGATGAAGACCGGTATGGCCTGTGACTTCTCCTGGAGGTCATCGGCTCAGGAATACAGCCGGCTTTTTGAATCAATCGTTGATGGGTAGCGCAGCCGTCGGTCAGCATGGTGACTTAGACGTGACTGACACAAGCTGGTCCCTTCGTGAGTGGTGGCCAATACTTCCGGCGTTGGCATTCTACACCGTCCTATGCTACGTTGTGAACTACACGCAGGACGACGCCTTCATATCTTACCGGTATGTAGCCAACTTTCTTGATGGCAATGGGCTTGTGTATAACATTGGCCAGCGGATAGAGGGGATTACCAATTTCGGGTGGGTAGTCTTGCTCATTGCTTTCGGCTCCTTCGGCCTTGATTATGTTCTTGTTTCTAAAATGATAGGGTTTCTTTTTGGTGGAGGTTTTGTTGTTGTAACGTTCCTCACTGCTCGTCTTGTGCTCAGAGGCACCAGCCGTTTGTGGGTATGGATTCCAACTTATCTGGTAGCCTGCAATCTGTCGCTCGCCTACTGGTCACCAGCCGGTCTGGAGACTGGGGCGTTCGTTTGTATGGCCGGACTATCGCTTTACCTCATGTTGTGTCGAAACTGGCTATTGGTTGCAACACTAGCCTTCGCCGTCTGGTTGCGGCCGGAGGGAGCGCTTTTGGCGGGCGTGCTAATAGTATGCGAGTTTGCCGCTTTCCGAACGTTCCCTCGATTTTCGCTGTTGTGCGGGGTGGTCGCTTTTGTTGCATCGCTTCCTATGGTCGGATTCAAGCTGCTCTACTATGGTTCTCTACTACCTAATCCGTTCTATGCCAAGACCGGATTAGACTGGCAGCAAATAACCAATGGACTGGAGTATGCCGGACGGTTTTTTGTCGACTACAGCTTTATAGGGCTAGGCTGGGTTATTCCCATAGTTCTGTTTCGGCGATTATCGCCTTCGGCCAGAGCAGTCACATGTTTTGCCGTAAGCTATACACTATACGTCATCGCTGTTGGTGGAGACGTTCTCGAAGTGCATCGTTTTCTTCTTCCCTTGTTGGGATGTTCAGGTATCCTGTTGTCTCTAACTCTCGGTTGGATGGCCAGTCGATGGCAATCACGATCGGTTCGCTATACTCTTGCAGTAGCGGCGGCAGCCTCTGTTTTGTTGACTGTACTGGTTCCTCGCGAGTATGTCTTTGCATATCACCATGCCGGAATCGGCCTCAACCGCAAGATGAGATTCCTGGCCGACCAACTGAAGCAAAATGATTCGCGCTCGTTCAGTGTGGCTTTGACAACTATCGGTGTCTTCGGTTACGAGTTGATTGGACACGACATAATCGATATGGTCGGTCTGACCGATACGGTTATATCTCGCCATCCGCAGCCACCGATCAAAGGCATCACCTCGCAGTGGCGGGAACGGAAGTACAATACACCCTATTTGCTGTCTCGAGCACCGGACTATATACTCTTTTCCACCGGGTTGAAACCAACCGCTCCGGGTGAGAAAGCGCTGCTCCTGTATCGGCAATTCCTCTATGCCTATCGAACAATCGGGTTTTCATACCGTGTCGACACTACGAAGACTGCAGGCGTGCTGACATCCATTTACAAACGTATGCGTCCGATAGTCGGCTGGCCGGAGCCGACCTATCCTGCCAAATACGTCGACTACTTCCAGCAGGGGATCAATGCGTACCTGGTTCACGATCAGGCGAGAGCAATTCGGTTGTACGACAGCGCACTTGCTGTCTCGCCACAGCCATATAATCCCTATGTTCGATATCGAAAGGGTCTGAGCTATTTTCTTGATCAAAAGCACAACGAAGCTATGAACGAGTTTAACTCCCTGGTACAAGATGATTCACTTGTTTTTGAGGCTCACAAGGAACTGTATCTCTATGCCCGGCTGATGAACGATCCGCAAAAGGCATCTGTCCACGAACGCTGGCTGAAGAAACTCGTGCCTTGGTACTGGCCACGCCTCAAGAAACTCACTGATCTTCAGGTGAAAGAAACTCAACGGATGAACAGAAAGGCAAGTCGGCCTTGACTCAACTCGGCGGTCTCAGTAACATTGTCTCTTAACTATTCAGTGTAGTAAGTAGATAGTAGTATGCAAATGAAAAGTATTGTCAGCAGATCATGGCCGTTGTTTATCGCGCTGGTTTTGTACGCACTCCTGGCCGACCATCTGAGTTTTACTCAGGACGACGCCTACATCACCTACCGCTATGTAGCTAATTTCCTCAACGGCGACGGGCTGGTATACAATATCGGTGAGCAGGTGGAGGGAATTACCAATTTCGGATGGGCAGCATATTTGATCGCCCTCGGTTCGCTTGGTCTCAATTATATTCTGGCCAGCAAGATCACCGGGTTCATCTTTGGCGCGGGAATAATTCTGCTGACCGGGCTGCTCACTCGGGTCGTGTTGCCTAAGAGCAATCTGTTTGTTCAGTGGCTACCGGTTTTTCTGGTCGCCTGCAACCAGTCGCTGGCCTATTGGGCGCCGGCCGGTCTGGAAACGGCAGCCTTTGCGTTCTTTTCGATGTTGTCGCTCTATCTGTTTCTGCACCGAAGTCGTTGGCTGATCGCCACGCTACTTGTTTGCGTGCTGCTTCGTCCCGAAGGTGCACTTGTTTCCGGCCTGTTGATCCTGATCGAGCTTGTTGTCGAGAGAAGAATCCCGCGTTTCACTCTCACTTGCGTTGCAGCTGCTTTTGTTCTCTCGCTGCCGTATGTGGGGTTTAAGCTGTACTATTACGGATCGATTCTCCCGAATCCGTTCTACGCGAAAACTGGTCTGCACGCCGACGTATTTGTGAGCGGGCTGGAGTATGCTGGACGGTTCTTCGCACACTACGGTTTTTTCGGTGTAGGGTTTCTTGGCAGCGCATTGCTCTGGTCTCGACTGGCTCGGTCGGGACGTACGGTCTTACTCTATGCGGCAGCATATACTGTCTATATCATTATTGTTGGCGGCGATGTTCTCAAAGTTCATCGCTTTTTCCTGCCCCTGTTCGGTCCGGCCGCAATCCTCGTTGCACTGGTAGCACAGCATGTTACTTCCCGTATGAGAGTGAT
>JBHHVC010000134.1:0-7665 GCA_046754125.1 Candidatus Zixiibacteriota bacterium | reverse complement strand
CTATGGGTAACGTACCGGTCAGTGCGGAACGGCGAATTCAAGATGCGGGAGATCGCTGGGCTAAAAGCTGTGGAAGACGCTATCGGTCGGGCAACTGAGATGGCGCGACCGATATTGTTTACTCCCGGTTGGGGGGGAGATGTCCAACGTCCAACGACAATCGCGTCAATGAATATCCTCAGCCATGTTTCGGCCCGCGCGGCCCATCATGACTGCCGTCTCATTTATCCGACCCACGACCCGGTCATAATGACCGTGGCCCAGGAGGTCATACGTGAGAGTTACTTTCAGGCGGGATACCCAGATAGATATCGACAGGAAGATGTCGCCTACGTTTCGTCGTCGCAGTTTGGATACGCTGCAGCAGTCGATGGACTCATTTCTCGCATGAAGCCGGCTTCCATCTTCCTGCTGGGAACTTTCGAAGCAGAATCATTGATACTGGCCGAAACCGGCAACAGTATCGGCGCCATCCAGATCGCTGGCACCGATTCGACCATCCAGTTGTCGTTCTTCATAGTAGCCTGCGACTATACCTTGATAGGAGAGGAACTCTTTGCCGCATCCGGTTACTTGTGCCGAAATAAATCGATTCTAGCTTCAGTGAGAGCACAGGACATACTTAAGCTACTGATCGCAATGTTCATTGTTGCTGGGGCGATCTGGAGCACTTTTGAGCGCCTAAGCGGCGCCGAACCACATAACTGGTGGAGATTCTGATTTGGATCGTCGGACAGCTTTAGCGCTTTGCTTTGGATTCGGGCTGGTCATGTTTGCCCAGTACTTCTCCTTGCATAAAGTAGCACATCAGGTAAACCAATCGATTCTGGAATACTGGCAGATCATCTTCGCCTTCACGTTATTGGTGGGCGTCGTTTCGTTCTTCAACAACAATGCACGACAAATCAGGCGGGGACAGGATGTACCCTTCCGAGTGGTCTCGTTGCTTGGCCTGTCGGTTATGCCTCTGCTTGCCATTGGCTGGGGAGTGACTGCCGATACGCCGTTCATGTGGATGTTCGAAAACGTACAGATGCCGATGCAGTCGACTGTGTTTGCTCTTCTCGCTTTTTTCGTAGCATCAGCTTCGTTTCGTGGCTTTCGGGCGCGCTCAGCCCCTGCAGCCGTCTTGCTGGTCTCGGCACTGATAATACTACTGAGTCGAAGCGCTATCGATTTTCTGCCAGCCTGGTTTGACGGTCTGGCTGGCTGGCTTCGGAGCAACCCATCGATGTCAGCTCGCCGCGCCATTCTCATCGGCATTGGCCTTGGATCAGTGACGACCTCGCTGCGAGTTATTATTGGAATCGAGCGTTCGTGGCTGGGGGGAGAACGGTAATGACCCTCCACTCCCGTCACTGGGTCTTCTTGGGACTGTTTGTTCTGATCGGTGTTGCAATGGCTTTGCGGTATCGACCGAAGGTCGATGTGTCCCCAAATACGAACGCAATGCATGCGTACATCGATTCCCTTCCAAAAGGTTCGATAATAATTGTTTCGTTCGATCATGAGGCATCGTCGCTTCCTGAGGTTCGTCCAATTGCGTTGGCCCTTTTGAGACACGCCTTCTCTCGCGGACACAAGCTGGTCGGTGTAGCATTACTCGCCGAGGGAACGGTCATAGGCTACCGGCTCCTTCAGACTGTGGCGGACGAGTACGATCTTGAGTACGGGAAAGACTACGCATATCTCGGCTTCAAGCCGCAGTATATCGCTGCAATTCTCTCGATGGGAGAATCCATACGGGGCACCTATCCCGAAGATTACGCGGGTCGTCCATATGAGCAAATCGAAATGTTGCAGAACATTGGAAACTACGACGACATAGCTGCTGTCATGTCGATCGCAGACGGATCATTGACAACGCACTGGATAGAGTATGGCGGACGCTACAATCTGCCTGTGCTGGCCGGGGTCACTGCCGCGATGGTGACAACGTACGATCCGTATCTGTCTTCAGGCCAACTGAAAGAAATGATAGGCGGACTGCGTGGTGCTGCAGAATACGAAAAACTAATCGGACAAAGTGGGGGAGGTGCGCGAGCCATGTTGGCGCAAACAATGGCTCATCTCTATGTGATTGCTCTGGTTGTTTTGGGCAATATTTTGTACTTCCGGTCACGCAGAACGGGAATGAAGCAATGACCGACCTCGCAACGCTGACAGCCGGGCTGCTTACCTTGGCCATCCTGACGTTCTTGTACAGGGACAACCCAATTTACAAAATGGCCGAGTCGCTTCTTATCGGTGTGTCGATCGGCTATGTGTTGGTCATTACCTGGACAAGCACCCTGATGGATATTCTGTTTACGCCATTGTTTTTTGACGGCCAAATCCTGCTGGTTGTGCCACTTTTGCTAGGGCTGGCCATGTTCAGCCGATTCCATAATCGAACCGCATGGCTCTCGCGAATGCCAATTGCAGTGATGATCGGTTCCGGCGCCGGTGTGGCAATTCCCGTCATGATAGAGAAGCGCATACTCGCTCAGGCATCGGCTACCATTATGCCACTGGTCGGTGTGAACGGCTGGCCGGACCTGAGCGCCATAGTAGTTGTCATCGGCGTCTTGTCGACGCTGGCGTATTTTTACTTCAGTCGGGAGCATTCAGGTCTGATGGGCCGAGCAGCCAAAACGGGCACGTACTTTCTGATGATCTTTTTCGGCACCACCTTTGGATATACCGTTATGTCCCGAATGTCGACATTCATTGGCCGTATGGAGTTCTTGCTGAGCGATTTTCTACATGTCATCGACTGACGCCCTCACGATCATCAGAGCGGCCGGGCGAAGAGAATCATGACTTGCCCCAGATGCAAAAAGGCCATGAAAGAGGAAAAACGATCCTTTCACAAAAGACGAAAGTGGATCTGCCCCCGCTGCGGCCTGACCCGATTTCAACAACCAAACAAAGATTCACGGCGGACAGATTGAACAGCCATCTTTTGATTGAATACCGCCCAACTTCCGAAGTATGACATCGTAACATGATTCTGCAGACTATTTTGGTTACGAGGATATGGAGATTCGAGTAGGTACCTCAGGAAATAGCTTTGGAGATTGGAAGGAAGCTTCTTACCCGTCGGAATTGACTTTATGGTCGGGGAAACACCCTAAGACAAGAAATGCTGATCGTCAGTATGTATTCTTTAACAAAAGCCGTGAAGGACAAGCGGTGAGAAATACGCAGTAGTTCAAGCAATTGTTCTACTACTATCGAGTTTTAGTTGACCGATTCACTGTGATGCTTTAACAACACCCTTTAGATAGGGGAAACTATGTCATTAGCGCTTGAAAATATCAGGAAGGAATACGACGGCAAGGTGGCCGTAAATAATCTGTCGCTGGAAGTGCCTTCGGGAGAGATTTATGGAATTATCGGCCCCAACGGCGCCGGTAAAACCACGACTATACGCATGATCATGAATATCACAATTCCTGATTCGGGTCAGGTACTCGTTGATGGACGACCGATTGATTCCGCTTTTCGAGACAGGGTTGGTTATTTGCCGGAAGAACGCGGGCTATACAAGAAGATGAAAGTTTATGAAATCCTTGTCTACATGGCCGAACTCAAGGGTCGCACTGCCCGCTTTGCAATGGACAGGATTGATGACTGGCTGCAGAAAGTCGAATTGTCCGAATACAAGGACAAGAAGGTAGAGGAGCTGTCGAAGGGTATGCAGCAGAAGCTGCAATTCGTGTCTACTATCATGCACGATCCCGATATCATCATTTTCGATGAACTCTTTTCCGGCCTTGATCCACTCAATATGGAACTCATAAAGAACATTCTTCTCGATCTCAAACGGGCGGGCAAGACTATCCTGTTTTCTACCCATGTCATGGAGCAGGCCGAAAAGCTGTGCGATTACGTCTGCATGATCTCCCGGGGGGAAAAAGTGATCGATGGCCGTCTGGCCGAAGTCAAGACACGCTTCGGTCGCAATCGCATCCAGGTGGAAATCGACGGAGACGGATCGTTCATTCAGTCCACGGAAGGCGTCAAGAGCGTGACCGAGTTCAACAATTATCTGGAGCTTCAGCCTTCAGATGGTGCCGACAGCAACGCTCTTCTTATCAGTATAGCCGAAAGAGTGTCAATAAAGCGGTTTGAAGTTGTCACCCCTTCGCTCTATGATATTTTCATCGATATGGCCAGAATCGACCCCTCAACACTAAACCCGAGCGAGGAACAACTTGACTAAACTCTGGATTGTTCTCAAACGGGAATACTTGCTGGTAGTGAAGAAAAAGTCGTTTCTCATCGGACTTGTTCTCACGCCAATTCTAATGGCGGGCTTCATGGTAGTTCCGGCCATGTTGGCCAGAACTGAATCGAGCAGCGCCGAACCGCTGGCTGTCATCGACCGCAGCGGGTTAGGGGTTGGGGATCGATTTGCTGAGGCACTTGCCGAATACAAGCTGGAAGATTCCGATGACCCGTACTATGACGTCCAAGAGGTCTTCAACCTCTCGTACTCCGAAGAATCGAGGTTTGAGTCCTTACACGATTCTCTTTCCCGGGAGATCAGCGATAAGGCGTTGAAATACTATCTAGTTGTGAACCCCGATCCTCAGGTTGTTGATACCAATCTCTATTTGGTGACTAACTCAGATAACTTTGTAACCTACAAACGATTCCGTGGGACACTAAGTGACATTCTCTCTGCCATTCGGCTTGAAAACAGCGACATCAACCTGAGCGTAGACTCTGTTCTTCACCTGACTCATCGCACCGACCTGGCGGTGAAAGACACTAAGGGGGAGGAAACGCCGTTTGAGATCAAGTATTTTGCCGGCATCATCTTTGTCATGATCATCTTTATGATGATTTTCTATAACGGACAGCTCATCATGCGATCGGTGATTGAGGAAAAGAACTCTCGTGTAATGGAGGTACTGATATCATCCGTGTCGCCGTTTCAGCTTATGTTAGGTAAAGTATTTGGTCTGGGTGCAGCCACCATCACACAAATGGCCATCTGGCTTGGCATCGGAGGCACCCTCTATTTAATGAGGGGGGCGTTGGAAATCAACCCGGCCATAGACCGTATTGTATTCAATCCCGTAATTGTCGTATTTTTTGTTCTCTTCCTTATAGTCGGCTACCTGCTCTACGCAACATTATTCGCATTGATAGGATCGTTGATGAACAGCGATCGTGAGGCACAGAGTTTTGTCGCCCCAATTTCAATGCTTTTGGTGCTTCCCATGATAATTGCTTTGCATGTGGTTCAGGAGCCGAATTCGACACTGTCGACTACGTTGTCATTTATTCCGCTGCTGACACCTACGCTGATGATGCTGCGCGTGATATTTGTAGCGCCGACACTGACCGAATACTCGCTGTTTAGCGGCATTGTAGGTGAGGCGGCCCTGGGGTTTCTTGTGGCGGCAGCCTCAACAGTGCTTATGACTTGGTTGTCGGCCCGCATCTTCCGTATCGGCATCCTCATGTATGGCAAACGACCGACTTTGCCGGAGATTTTGAAATGGATCAGGTACTAAACAGGATACACGTGGAAGAGCAGCCAAGATGATTCTCAATCGTTCGACAGCACCCAGAGTATTGCTTTTGCTTGCTGCACTGGTCTTCTTTTCCGCTAACACTGCCTACATCCTCGATGCCGACAGTTCGCCCCTTATGGCGCCCTACGAAAAGGTTTACCATTTCGATTTCGATCACCTCCGCAAGGGTGGACCGTACCTGAACACGAAGTGTGCACTCTTGATAAACTACGACAATGGTGAGGTGCTCTACGCAAGAAACACCAAGCGCAAGCGATCAGTTGCGTCTTTGACTAAGCTGGTCGCCGCGATGGTGCTGCTGGATAAGGAGATCGATCTCAAGAAGACCGCGACGATCACCAAACAGGACGCACGACGGTCATCTCGATCCAGATTGCGCGTCGGTTTTGAATTGACTCTGTACGACCTCCTGCATGCATCGTTGATGAGTTCGGACAACAGGGCGACACGAGCTCTCGCTCGTGCTGCCTCCGGTTCCTTGAAGGCGTTCACCCAGGAAATGAACAAGAAGGTTCGGCTGCTAGGGCTCCGGCATACGAAGTTTGTGGAGCCTACCGGGCTGGATTCAAAGAATGTATCGACTGCTCGCGAGATGGCCAAGATACTGCACTACGCCTACGACTATCCACTTATCGCAAAGATTACTTCCAAGAGGTCTTACAGGTGCAAGGTCGTCAACAGGCGACGGACATTTCGGAAGATGACCAACACCAATCGCTTCATAATCTCGCCCTACAAAGTCCTCGCGGGCAAAACCGGGTACATACGAGCAGCCGACTATTGTCTGACTACAATAATCCAGAACAAACGCGGACAGCGGCTTTCTCTGGTAATCCTCGGCGTACCCGGCGACAAGCTCCGTTTCAAAGAGGCACGTAGGCTTGTGGACTGGGGATTCAAGCAACTTACTTTGTGATTCCGTTTGGCTATTTGCCTGTCCAGCCGTATCTTGACAGTACTTATGAGCAAGCATAAGAGCTACTTAGCGAAACATATGTCCCTCTCAAAAGGATTCAGAATCCTGGCCGACAATGTTAGCAAGAAGATCAAACGGAGAATAGTAGTCGATCAGTTCTCGGTGTTGAACCGGGCGGCTTGGTCAAAAAGACGATTCGAGTTCATCTAATGATCAAAACCATTTTGCTGACCGGGTCTTCCGGCACTGTCGGGACGGCCCTTTCTCAAGTACTCATAGATCACGGCTATAATCTGGTGCCGCTTGACCTTAGGCCGTCGCTGTGGAGTGACAGTATCGATCGGATGACCGTTCGCCACGATCTGCGCAAGCCATTGAATCTTGGCTCTCTACCAAGAGCCAAACGCAAAGTCGACCTGATTATTCACTTGGCCGCCAACGCCAGGGTACACGATTCGGTACTAAATCCCAAGCTCGCGCTCGATAACTACCTGATGGTGTATAATCTGCTTGAACTCTGCCGCCTTCAGGAGATACCGCGGCTGCTGTTTACTTCATCGCGAGAAATCTATGGCGAGTCGCGTACCGGTCATCGGCGCGGGGAAGAGGTTACTCACATTTGGAAGCTGAAATCACCCTACACTGCTACCAAGCTGGGAGCAGAAGGGTTGATCCATGCCTACCGAGAGTGTTATGGGATCAAGCCGGTTGTTGCCAGGCTGTCGAACGTTTACGGTCGCTACGATGTCTCCGAACGTGTAATACCGCTCTTTCTCTACTACGCCAAACGCCACCGAGACCTTAATATCTATGGACCCGACAAGAAGCTGGATTTTACATTCATAGATGATACCATAGATGGGCTTCTCCGGGTGGTGAAACGCTATGACAAGGCAGCCGGATTAACTTTCAACATCTCGAGGGGACAGCAGGAGCGCCTCGTCGACCTTGCTGAGATGATCGTCTCCGCTACTGGTTCGCGCTCGCAGATCGTGATGGGGAATAAGCGCACGGGGGAGATAACCTCCTACGTAGGTTCAATCGAATTGGCTGGAAAGATGCTTGGCTATAACCCCACTACTTCTTTTGATAGTGGTCTTGAAGAGAATATAAAATGGTACTACGATGCCGTTCGGGATCGACGAGTCTATGCATATCAGAGAAGAATCCTGGCCGCTCGTGGCTGGGCTTAAAGTAGCACTTTATATGAACTCACGC
>JBHHVC010000133.1:0-7831 GCA_046754125.1 Candidatus Zixiibacteriota bacterium | reverse complement strand
ATCGGGTTTTCAATGATCTCGCCAACTCCACCAGTGATTTTTTTCTGAGGCTTGGCCATCAATCCGCGCATTCCCGCTAGCTGTCGAATCTGCTCTTTGGAGCCACGGGCACCGGAATCGGCCATCATGTAGACCGGATTGAATCCACCCCGGTCGGTTGCCAGCGCATCGAACATGACGTTAGATATATCGCTGGTTACTCGCGTCCAAGTATCGATCACTTGATTATATCGCTCGCCATTTGTGATTACACCGCGTTCATACCTCTTTTGGATCTTGGCGACAGATTTTCGGGCATCGCCAATCATCTTGTCCTTTTCCTTCGGAATGAGCAAGTCGTCAATCGACACCGTCACGCCGGACAGCGACGCGTACTCGAACCCGATGTATTTGAGACGATCAAGAAACGCTACCGACGGATCCTGCCCCAACTGCTTGAAGCAACCGGCAACAAGCTGTTCAAGCTTGCTCTTGTTGGCCACGTCGTTGAAGAAGGGAAGTCCTTCCGGGACCACACCGTTGAACTTAATACGGCCCGGTGTGGTTTTGACCATTTGCCGATCGATACGAACATTAACAAGTGCATGCAGATCGACGTGTCCGTGATCGTGGGCAGCCAGCGCTTCATCGGCGCCACAAAAGGTCATGCCTTCACCCTTTGCACCGGGCTTTTCCTTGGTCAAGTAGTAGCAACCGATCACAATATCCTGAGATGGAACAGCTACCGGTCGTCCGGACGAAGGCAACAATACGTTGTTGGTCGCCAGCATCAGCACGCGAGCCTCCAACTGCGCCTCAAATGAAAGAGGCACGTGTACAGCCATCTGGTCACCGTCAAAATCGGCGTTGAAGGCAGCACAAACCAGAGGGTGCAGCCTTATCGCCTTCCCCTCGACAAGCACCGGATAGAAGGCCTGTATACCAAGCCTGTGCAAGGTAGGTGCACGGTTGAGCATCACCGGATGATCTTCAATTATCTCCTCGAGAATATCCCAAACTTCCGGACGCTCGCGCTCAACCAGCTTCTTGGCTGACTTTACCGTCTGGACATACCCCTTTTCTTCGAGTTTCATAATTATGAAAGGCTTGAATAGTTCGAGAGCCATGTTCTTGGGAAGACCACACTGGTGCAACTTTAGTTCGGGCCCAACTACGATAACCGAACGACCCGAATAGTCGACTCGCTTACCAAGAAGGTTCTGGCGAAAACGACCCTGCTTACCCTTGAGCAGGTCTGACAAAGACTTCAACGGACGCTTGGAGTCGCCGCGCACGGAGTGAGTGCGCCGTCCATTGTCAAACAGGGCATCAACAGATTCCTGTAACATCCGCTTTTCATTGCGAAGAATGATGTCTGGCGCCATTATGTCGATTAGCTTCTTGAGTCTGTTGTTGCGATTGATCACGCGACGATACAGATCATTCAGATCGGAGGTCGCAAATCGTCCGCCTTCCAACGGTACCAACGGTCTCAGATCCGGAGGGATGACTGGAATTGTATCAAGTACCATCCATTCCGGTCGGTTCTGTGACTGCCTGAACGATTCAATAATGCGCAACCGTTTCAGCGTGTCCTTCTTGCGCTGCACCGACGTTTCAACTTTAGCCTGAGCACGAAGGGTAACCGCCACTTCGTCAATATCTATCTGAGCAAGCCGGTCCCGAACGGCCTCAGCACCCATCTTGGCGACAAACGTCTTTCCCGCTTCCTCCAGTTCAAGGAATTCCTCTTCCGTCAGGACCTCGCCAGCAGCATAGGACGTGTTGCCCGGATCGAGCACGAGATAGGCTTCATAGTACAGTATCTTTTCGAGCACGCGAATCGACAGGTCAAGCATATGACCGATACGCGAGGGAAGCGACTTGAAGTACCAAATATGTGAAACCGGAACGGCCAGTTTTATGTGGCCCATGCGTTCCCGGCGAACCTTGGACTGAGTTACTTCAACGCCACAGCGATCACAAACTATTCCCCGAAACCGGATACGCTTGTATTTTCCACAGTTGCATTCCCAGTCCTTCACCGGACCAAAGATACGCTCACAGAACAAGCCGTCGCGCTCCGGCTTAAAGGAGCGGTAGTTTATTGTCTCTGGCTTGGTGACCTCACCAAACGACCACGATAGAATCGTGTCGGGCGATGCAACCTGTATCTGTATGGCCGAAAACTCAGGCTTCCCGGCGTTTTGTCCCCGTAAACCTGTTCTCATGTCGACCATGCTATACTCCTCTCAAACTTTCTTCTTATGGATGAGAATAGTCTCATATAGAAACCCCACTACTTTTCAAGGAGCCTTATGTCCAGCCCAAGCGCCTGCAGTTCTTTAACCAACACGTTAAATGCCTCGGGATAACCCGGTTCCGGTGGGTTCTCCCCTTTGACAATGGCCTCATAAACGCGACTGCGCCCGGTTACGTCATCTGACTTCACCGTCAACATTTCCTGAAGCGTATAGGCTGCTCCGTATGCCTCAAGCGCCCAAACCTCCATCTCACCAAAACGCTGGCCCCCAAACTGAGCCTTACCCCCCAGCGGCTGTTGGGTTACCAGCGAGTAGGGGCCGATTGACCTGGCGTGAATCTTGTCATCCACCAGGTGGGAAAGCTTGAGCATATAAATGTATCCCGTTGTGATCGGGTTGTCGAACGGCAGGCCTGTTCTTCCGTCGTACAGCTTTAACTTGCCGTCCACCGGAAGTCCCGCCTCGCGGAGTTCTTCCTGAATCTGGTCAACAGTGGCACCCTCGAAAACAGGGCTGGCAATAGATTGACCTTTGGCCACTGCCGCCGACCCAAGATGAGTTTCCAGAACCTGTCCAACATTCATCCTGGAAGGAACACCAAGAGGGTTCAGAATGACATCGACAGGCCTTCCATCTTCCATGAAGGGCAGGTCCTCAATCGGAACAAGCTTTGAGACCACGCCTTTGTTGCCGTGTCTACCGGCCATTTTGTCTCCAACGGAGATCTTGCGGCGAATTGCCACAGATACCTTGACAAGTTGCTTCACTCCCGGTGGCAGTTCGGCTCCCCGAATCACCTTGTCGATCTCGATATCCAACTCTTCTTTCTTGGCGGCGAGCAACTTTGCTGCTTCGTTGATCACTTGATCAACATGTCGGTTTGTCGTGTCGTTGGTACAATACCCGTCCGGCGCCACTGCTTGATCTACATCGAAATCATCGAAAAAGTCGGATTTGTACTTATGCCCCGCGCGAACCAGGACCGTGTTGTCGATCGCAGAACGAACCGTCTGCGAGGATTTGCCGTCGAGCAACTCGCCCAGACGCTGACTTCGCAAGCGCTTGATTCCGTGTACAACCTTGCCGTGCTCGCGGGAAAGCAGCGCAGTAGCCTGCTTTTCTTGTTTCTTTGCCTCCTCGGTACGTTCCTTGCGCGTGAATACGTATGTCTTTGTGACAACACCTTTCATCCCTGGCGGAGCCTTCAGACTAGCATCACGCACATCACCGGCTTTTTCCCCAAAGATCGCTCGAAGAAGTCTTTCCTCTGGGGACAACTCTGTCTCACCTTTCGGCGTCACTTTTCCGACCAGAATGTCACCCGCCTCGACTTCGGCCCCGGGCCGGACAATTCCATTCTCGTCAAGATTCAACAGGGCTTCTTCTGAGACATTGGGTATCTCCCGCGTGATCTCTTCCGACCCGCGTTTTGTATCGCGAACCTGTAGCTCGTATTCTTCGACATGAATCGATGTGAAAATATCCTCGCGAATCAATCGCTCGGAGAGAATGATTGCATCTTCATAGTTGTAACCGCGCCAGGGCATGAATGCTACAAGAGCATTGTGACCGAGGGCCAGCTCACCGTCACAGACAGCGGGACCGTCGGCCAATATCTGCCCGACACCGACAGTATCTCCCTCGCGCACTTTCGGACGGAAGTTGATGCACGTATCCTGGTTTGAACGTCGATATTTTGGAAGATTGTACACGTCGTCTTCAACATACCCCAGGCTACCGATCTTTGCATGGCCGCTGGAACGCACCACTATCTTGGCACTGTCGACATACACTATTTTGCCCGAGCTTTTCGCCATTACCACTGCTCCGGTATCGGACGCAACCACCTTCTCCATTCCAGTTCCGACCACCGGCGCCTCGGTGCGGAGCAAGGGAACTGCCTGCCGCATCATGTTGGATCCCATCAAGGCTCGATTGGCATCATCATGCTCGAGAAACGGTATTAAGGATGCAGCCACCGAGACAATCTGTCTTGGCGATACGTCCATATACTGTACTTCTTTCGCCGGGACATTTGGATAGTCCGAGCGACGTCTCACAGTTATTGTCTCGTGCTCAAATTTTCCGTCCTTGGCAAACGGTTCATTAGAATGGGCAATGAAGTATCGATCTTCCTGATCTGCCGATAGATACTCGATTTCGCGGGTCACTTTGCCCTTGTGCACCTTGCGATATGGCGTTTCCAGAAATCCGTACTTATTAATACGGGCAAATGTAGCCAGCGATGTTATTAATCCGATGTTCGGCCCTTCCGGAGTTTCAACAGGACACATGCGGCCATAATGGGTATGGTGCACGTCACGAACCTCAAACCCTGCCCTTTCACGGGTGAGTCCGCCCGGACCCAGCGCCGAAAGGCGTCGCTTGTGTGTCAGCTCAGAGAGCGGGTTGGTTTGATCCATAAACTGCGAGAGTTGCGACGACCCAAAGAAGGTCTCAACAACCGTCGATACTGTGCGAGCATTGACCAACAGCTGCGGTGTGACATTTTCCTGGTCTTTGAGCGACAAACGCTCACGAATCGTCCTTGCCACTCTGGACAAACCAACCGAGAAAAGATTGGACATTAGTTCCCCGACCGTGCGAACGCGCCGGTTGCCCAGATGATCGATATCGTCAGTGAATCCGTCGTCGTTGCACAATCCAATCAAGTAGCGAACTATTGCGAAAAAGTCGGTCCGATCCAACGTCGCCTGATCGAGAGGAATATCCAGGCCGAGACGCTGGTTTATCATGTAACGACCAACACTTCCGAGGTCGTATCGCTTGCTGTTAAAGAAGTACTTTTCCAATAGCGACTCGGCCATCTCAATAGATGGCGCCTCTCCCGGACGAAGCAGCGAATAAATCTTGACCAGTGCCTCTTCGCGAGAAGTGGACGTATCCTTTTTCAGCGTGTTCAGGATCACTGTCACTTCGCGGGAGCTTCTCTTCTGGACATGCTTGATGGACTTACGTCCGGCATCCAGCAGGCCATCCACTACATCGTCAGTGAGGATGGTACCGGCCGGGTACAGAATCTCGCCAGTTTCCTTATCAATGATCGTCTCAGCCAGAAAGTAGCCGACAAGTTCTTTTCCCTTAACGGTTTTGAGACTCAATGGCTTGACCTCGTGATAGGACGAGATCAGCTCCTCCGAGCTCGATTGGCCAAGTGCGCGCAACAGAGTGGTCACCGGGATCTTCCGCTTGGAATCAATGTACACATACATTATATCATTGATATCCATCGCAAACTCAACCCAACTGCCGCGATAGGGAATGATCCGAGCCGAGTTGAGATGCTTACCGTTGGGATGTACCGACTCGCCAAAGAAAATTCCGGGCGAGCGATGAAGCTGCGATACGATTACTCGCTCAGCACCGTTTATGATGAATGTTCCCCACTCAGTGATCCGAGGCAACTCGCCCAGGTACACGTCCTGTTCGATGATGTCCTTGACTTCCTTTTTGTCACCGTCACCTTCCCTTGAAATCAACCGCATAGTGACTCGCAGCGGGGCTGCATAGCTCATATTGCGTTCGCGGCACTCATCTACCGAATAACGGGGACGGCCCAAATGATAGCTGACAAACTCAAGTGTGTATTTCTCATGAACATCCGTAACAGGAAAAATGTCCATGAATATCTTTTGCAGGCCCAGTGGCTCGCGCTTATCGGGCGCGACCTTGTTTTGAAGGAAACTGTGGTATGACGACAACTGAATGTCCAACAGATTGGGCATTTCAGTGGCATCAACCAGTTTGCCGTAGTTGTATCGGGTCACCATTTCTGCTGAGGACAATGCGCTACCCTCCAAAAAACGGAAATCGGACGATCAGGGAATACGAAGTTTCGTACCCTGTCGACTTGATTGTCCGTCGATTTATGCTGTCACAATCTTTGGCGATCCTGTCTTCTCACTATTGCATCTCCCTTTCAATGCGGGGAGCTGTTTCTGCAGTCGATACACCAAATGTTTCTTAATTCCGGGAGTCTCGTTTATTTGCTGGTCGCCTTCTATTGGTACCCGCAGCAACAGCCCGAGAACCGTATAAGTTCCCGGACACCATGCTACGAAAAATCACTACTTTACTTCAACGATTGCGCCGGACTCTTCGAGCTTGGCCTTGGCCTTCTCGGCATCATCCTTCGACAACGCCTCTTTAACCTTGCACGGAGCGCTCTCTACCAGGTCTTTTGCCTCTTTCAAGCCAAGAGCTGTGAGCTCACGAACCGCCTTGATCACCTGAATCTTCTTGTCACCGATTGAGTTAAGCAACACATCGAACTCTGTCTGCTCCTCGGCCACCTCACCGCCGGATACCCCAGCGGCAGCAATCGCCACAGGTGCGGCCGCGGTCACTCCAAACTTATCCTGTATTGCCTTGGATAGATCAGCCAGATCCATCGAAGTCAAACCAGATATCTTCTCAACGATTTCGTCAATTGCTGCGTTTGCCACTTCTGTTACCTCTTTACGCTAATTCCTTGTTATCAGTATCATCTATTCTGTGAGCCGCCAAAGACCCAACCGGCACTTACACCGCCGGTTAGAAGCTTGGGACCATAGCCGCCCGCACGGTCTCTCTGCTGTCGCTACGCCTCCCCCTGCCGCTTATCCGCCAGGGCATCTATCACACCAACCAACTCGCGGAAAAATCCGTCGAGTGTCCCCACCAATGCTGAGAATGGCGACTCCACGGCAGCCACCACCATCGACAGGAGCTGGTCGCGCGGTGGCAAATCAGCCAACCGACCAATGTCCTCACTGCCAAACAAGTGCTCCTCGACCCGGAAGACCTTCATCCGAGGAAGCTCATGCTTCTTGGCTCCTGCAACGACCTTATCAAACGTGTCACTCCTGTTACGAAGATCTATCGTGGCGGTCTCATACTCCAGCCTTAACACTCTAAAATGATTCATCAAAGCGTCAGTATTCATGTCATGTAGTCTCTTTCTAAGCGTCTCCACATTACTAAGAGCGGTATCCAGAGAATGTTCTCCGGCTGTTGTACCGGTATTCATCTTCTTGTTGGTTATAAGCTCCTTGTAATGGACAAGCATTTTCTCAGTTTCCTCGAAAAGATTGATCATAATATTTACGGAAAAGGCCTCCGCAACAATATTATTCACTCCAGTTATATAGGCGTTTACCATCTCCGAACTCTCCGACACGGCCATCATCATATGTGTAAAGACCGGGAAGGGAGTAGTCTCTATAAACGTTCTTTCTGCAGAAGTAAGAACGGCATTAGCGGGATTACGCATTTTGGCAACAATACTATTCATCATGTCTTGAGTGTAGACATTCATATTGTCCTTGAGATCGGCTATAGGTCCACAATTACCCCCGGAAGAAGGACGTGCCTCGACTTTACCTTCCTTCAGATCATCCCATACCCTGACCCACTTATTATTCGAACATGGAGCGATAGGTCTTATGGAACCAAGGTCATTCGTTTGTTCAGTGTAAAAATCACCGATGTAACCCCTTGCAATATCCGTAAGGTTAAGATTCCATGTCGTGCTCGCAACCTGGGTAGCGTTTACTGCCTTTTCCAAATAAGAGCCCGGCTGATAAAGC
>JBHHVC010000132.1:0-7840 GCA_046754125.1 Candidatus Zixiibacteriota bacterium | reverse complement strand
GGGCCATGCCGATACGGCGCAGTTCAGTTATCGATCCGACTCGGCCAATCATAGCATAAACTCCGACACAGCAGCATATGCCTTAGGCGGTCCACCTGTTGACTCTGTTTTGTATTCTAACCAGTCTGGCCACAGCTTAAATGCCGACACAGCCACTTATGCGCTTAATGCTCCGCAGGCAGATTCGGTCCTGTATGCTATCCAGTCGGGCCATGCCGATACGGCGCAGTTCAGTTATCGATCCGACTCGGCCAATCATAGCGTCTGGTCAGACTCATCCGGATGGAGCGCGACAGCCGATTCGGCAGTCTGGAGCAGGAAATCGGATACAGCAGGTTACGCATTGTCTGGGCTGACTCCATCTTCACCTTGGACTGTTACGGGCTCGGTCGCACATCTTAACTCATATGTCGGAATAGCCAAAAGTAACAGTTTGTCGGCAATGCTGGGTGACAGCATTCAAACAATGGTGAATTTAGGCGTTGCCTGTACCACCGGTGTGGACTTGGGGCAGGTAGACTATACTACAATTACAGGCGGGTGGAAGAACAAAGCGACGGGCAGGTACAGCACCGTTGGTGGGGGTTCGTCCAATCGAGCCTTAGACACTTCCACATATGTCGGCGGCGGACGTCAAAACGCTGTCTCTGGCGCGTACGGCACCTGTGTCGGTGGACTTTGGAACTATGTTGACAGCTTGATGGGGTCAGTAGTGGGTGGTTACCATAATAATGTCATTGGTCAATTCAGTATCATCGGCGGCGGCAATTCAAACTCGGCCACAGGCGGTCACTCGGCTGTCCTTGGCGGCGATTTGAATAATACAAATGGCCCGTTGTCTGCTATAGTTGGAGGTTCATCCAATACAATCGATGATACGGCATCATTTATCGGAGGAGGAACGCAGAATTATGTGGCCGGTGCATACTCGGCAATTTCCGGTGGCTATGCCGATTCCATTATGGCAAGTGCGAACAACTCGTACCTGTTCGGTATAGGCAGCAAACTCACGCAGGAAGCGACATTCATGGTCGACATGCCGCACATCCGTTTTGGCGACGAAGTTAACGGCTACGAAATACCGTCGAGCGACGGCACGTCAGGACAGGTCCTGACCACCAATGGATCTGGATTGGCAAGCTGGAGTAATGCAACAGGCGGTGGTCAGTGGACTTTGTCCGGTTCTGTCCTATCAACAAACGGCTATTGGGGGTTGATGCGAGGAAATGCCGGCGACTCTCTCTTTGGGGACAGCCTTCATACACAGGTCAATTTTGGTAATAATAGCAAAATTGGCTTTAACTCCCCCGGATTTCAGTTCTATTACTCAACCATCAGCGGTGGTTCTGGGCACACAACAGCGGGACCATACAACACTATCGGTGGTGGCAACCAGAACAAGACCAGCATGGCTGCAGCAACTGTCGGCGGAGGGGAATCCAATCATGCTCTGGGCAACTATTCGGTAATTGGGGGTGGAAGAAACAACAATACGCAGGCCGGCTCGGTAGTGGCCGGTGGCGAGAACAACGCTGCACTTGGCAACTGGTCTTCTGTTGGCGGAGGATACAGCGATACGGTCAACGGAAGTTACTCAGGCATCTTTTCCGGTATGAACAATAAGGCTGCTTTTGGTCCGAGTGACACAGGGGTTTTTATCGGCGGAGGCAGAGCCAATCTTGCATACGGCGCCTTCGCTACAATCTGTGGCGGCGACACCAATCAGGCACAAGCCTACTCCTTTGTCGGAGGGGGCAGTTCGAATCGTGCTAATGGGCCGTACGCATCTATCGCAGGAGGATGGTACAATCGAACAAACGGCTCCGGGGCCACTGTTGCCGGCGGTATTAATAACCAGGCGCTATCGGCAAATGCTTTTGTAGGCGGAGGTAAGGACAATTATGTAGCAGGGAATGAATGTACGATAGCAGGCGGTCTTGGCAATTATGCCGGTGGCGCAGGAGGTACGATTGGCGGTGGCGACAGCAACTCTGTCGACATGTCCTTTAATACTATTGGCGGGGGATATAAGAATAACAATGCGGGCAACTACAGTGTCATCCCCGGAGGGTATGGTAACACTGTCTGGATCAATGTGGATAACTCATACCTTGCCGGTATCAACAGCACGCTGACAAAAGATTCCACCTATATGGTAGACTATCCACATATACGCTTCGGTGATGAAACAACCGGCTACGAGTTTCCTGCCAGTAAGGGCGGCAACGGACAAATAATGATGACTGACGGTACGGGACAGCTGCAATGGTCAAGCCTTCCCAGCGCTCTGTGGACAGTAAGCGGGACGGTTCTTGAAACCAGCAGTGCATGGGGACTTCAACGCGGCGGTGTGGGGAATATCATCTATGGACCCAACGGAAACAGCATGGTCAATCTTGGCTCCGCCAGCACAACCGGTTCCAACGGTTTCTCTTTTGCATACGCAACAATCGGAGGTGGCTTCGAAAACCTGGCTGGGAACAACTATAGCACGGTCGCAGGGGGATATCAGAACTCCTGTATAGGGTATGCAGCAATCATCTCAGGTGGCGACAGCAATATGACACAAGCTGCCTGGGCTACTATAGCTGGAGGTCGGCGCAATCGCGCAGGGACACTTGGGGCCTCTGTTGGAGGCGGTATCGATAACTTGGCTTGGGGATTCCAGTCGACTGTCGGCGGAGGCAAGGCGGACACAGCCAATGGTCAACTCAGCGGCGTAGCAGCAGGATATTCCAATCTTGCCGGTGCGAACATTGATGATACCGCCTGCTTTGTCGGTGGAGGCTACAACAACACAGCTACCGGACGGTATGCAACCGTAGGCGGCGGCACAGGCAATTCTGTTGCTGGTGACAAGACGACAATCGCAGGTGGACGAAATAACTCGATCACCGCGAGGTACGGTGTTATCGGTGGTGGAAATACTAACAGCGTTACCGGACAATCAGGTGTTGTCTGTGGTGGTGGAGTCAACTCCGCTGACAACAGCGACGCGGGTGTAGTAAGCGGATGGGATAACCATGTCTCAGGTTATCGCTCATTTCTCGGTGGTGGCGCGTGGAATAATGTTACGAATAACTACAGCGTTATCGGCGGCGGTGCCCATAACCTCAGCAGTGGTACCTACAGCTCGGTTCTGGGAGGATTTTATAATTCGAACGCAGGCTCACAGTCAGTAATCGTCGGAGGCTACAAGGATACGGTAACATCGGCCGCTCACCATAGTATGGTATTTGGTGAATCGGTATACCTGAGCGATTCATTCCGCGTTGTTCTGTTCGGTGGAAGCAAGGCCGGTCGGGTTGGTATAAACAGGGACAGCCGTACACTGGGAGTAGGTATCCAATACCCACTGCAGGTTGGCTACAATTCCTTCAACGGCCATGGTGCATATCTGACTGCGGGGGGAGTCTGGACGAATGCATCGAGCAAGTCGTTCAAAGAGGGAATAATCGAAAGCGATGGTGCTTCGATCCTGAAGCGAATCAAGGACCTTTCCGTACCGGTCTGGAATTACAGAGGGACGAAAGAACGTCACATTGGCCCGCTGGCCGAAGATTTCGCTGCTGCCTTTGACGTCGGTGTAATACGTGAACAGGATGGTCTCCGGGAAGACCACTATCTGGCCGCAATTGATGTTGCCGGTGTGGCCCTCGTGGGTGTCAAGCAACTTGCCCGCGAGAACCAGGAATTGCGCGACCGGGTGGATCAACTCGAGGCTATGGTGCAGTCGCTAATGGCCGGTCAGACAATGGCCACTCACAATGATAAGTTAGCTTCGCGTTAGTAAGAAATAGACTCGGCACCGATTAGTCCGATCTGGTAGGTGCTCAGTTTACACATGCTCTTTGTAGTTCTCTGCCCGAATATCGGTAGCGGGCCGATCCTGTTTGATATAAATTGGGTTCGTCATGCGATTCACCGCCGATACAATGATCCGGGCAATGCAAGAATGTAACGCCGTTTATGACGGGCGGTTCTATGTTGGTGTTCACTCGACCGGTATCTACTGCTTGCCTTCATGCAAGGCGAAACAGCCGCTTTTGAAAAACGTCCGCTTCTATGATACACGCGAAGAAGCGATTGCTGCCGGGTTGCGCGGGTGCAAACGGTGCCGCTCCGAACGATATCCCGACATTCTGCCGGAATGGATGCACCGACTGATTGGCTTCATGCGAGAGCAACATGCTTGTCGGCTCCGAGAATCGGATTTGTCCGGCATGGCCGGAGTCGATATTACGACAATCCGTCGCTACTTTCGCAGCCACCTGCAAACTACCGCGCTCGCCTTTCACCGAAGAATTCGTCTCAATCATGCTCGACGCCTGCTTGAGCTGGGCAGGGACTTCCTTTCGGTTGCGTTCGAGGTTGGCTATGAATCATCAAGTGGTTTCCGCGAGGCGTTTGAAAAGCAGTTCGGTGTTCCGCCCGGATGCCGACGACTCCCATCGAGCGACTTACCAAGCGAACAATGCCTTAAACATAACACGTTAGGACAAAGCCATGATCGTCTTTCGTGATTTCGATTCGCCACTCGGGCCAATGATCGGCGGGGCAACAGAGAATGGCGTCTGCTTTCTGGAGTTTCACGATCGCGGTGGGGTCGAGCGGATACACGCACGCGTTACTAAGCGGTACAAGCAGGAACTGTCCGAGGGGACGAACCGACATCTCGACCTACTTGAGAAAGAAATCTCATCATACTTTGCCGGTACTCTTGAGTTGTTTAGTGTAGTGCAGGAGGTGACCGGAACAGCCTTCGAAATGGAGGCTTGGCAGCAGTTGCTGAAGATTCCGTATGGCAAGACTTGCAGCTACGGCGAGCAGGCCAAAGCGATCGGTCGTCCGGGAGCGGCCAGAG
Source organism: Candidatus Zixiibacteriota bacterium (assembly GCA_046754125.1). Classification (GTDB taxonomy): domain Bacteria; phylum Zixibacteria; class MSB-5A5; order GN15; family FEB-12; genus JBHHVC01. Next base: position 2,976 of record JBHHVC010000132.1, on the reverse strand, counting down.
CGGTGGGACGCGCCAACGGGGCCAACTACCTGTCGATTATCATTCCGTGCCATCGAGTTATCGAGGCCGGTGGCGGGTTGCGTGGCTATGGGGGCGGCCTCTGGCGCAAACGGGCGTTGCTCGATCTGGAAGCGGGCAGAACGACGCTCCCTCTTGGTTAGGCATCGCGGCTGGCTAGTTTTTTCTTCTCCAAAAGGCGTTTCCGTGAATTTGGTCTCTGCCTGTATCTATTTGTATATCAACCTATTTTTGTCCCATCACACTTGCATCTTTCGTATTCCATTGTGTTTCAATATGATAGGACGACGGGGGACATGCAAACAACATGTATACTATATGTATACAATTTATATATTCTTGCTATGTCTATATGTATACAATATGTATACTTTACATAAACAGTTTACATATTCTTGCTTTGTCCATATGTAAACAATATATATACTACATGTAAATAGTTTACATATACAAGCTACCTGTTAATATACAAGTAGCTCAAAGGAGATTCCTCCGAAAGGAGCAAGACAGGGCTACCTGAACCGTGGAACAATTCAAACTCAAGAAACCAAAAGCTCCGGAAACGATGGATAGGGTTCTCAACTACTTCATACAAAACAATGATCTGCCACAGTACATTTCAGACGTCCATTATCCAACGTATTTGTTCTGGGACAAGGCACAGCATAAGCCGCACCCTGAGGGGATGAGCGCCGAGGAGTTCTGGGCCTGCATAAAACTTGTGCGACAAAAATTGCTCGACAAAGCAATAAGCCCCGTTAGAGATGAAAACGGAAACTACTTCACTATCACTTTGCAGCTCCTACCCGGGTTGGCCCACTTCTTGCACGAGGTGGACATGCGTTTGGGAGGAGCACTTCAATCTGGCGACATGGACGATGCAAGCACGCGACGACGATTTGTTTCGCGAGGTATCATGGAGGAGGCAATCGCTTCGTCACAATTGGAAGGCGCAAATACGACACGACAAGCGGCTAAGCGCATGTTGCGTGAAAAGAAGAAGCCATCCAACCACTCCGAACAGATGATTGTCAATAACCATAACGCGATGCTTGAGGTGGAAGAAACACTATGCAAGGAGAAAATCTCAGTCGCTTCACTGAAGAGGTTGCATGCAGTGCTCGTTCAAGATACGATAGTTCCCGCTGATGTCGGGCGTTTCAGGCGGGACAAAGATAAGATTGTCGTAGCAGACACGGCTTCAAACATAGTCTACCACACGGCACCGCCGGAAACATTCCTGAAAGAAGAGATCAAACGGCTGGTAAAATACGCTAACGATGATCTGATCGAAAGTCGATTTGTTCATCCGGTGGAAAAGGCGATCATTTTGCATTTCTGGATCGGCTATTTGCACCCGTTCACAGACGGTAACGGACGGCTGGCAAGGATTATTTTCTATTGGTATTTGCTGAGGAAGAGATACTGGGGCTTTACATACCTGCCGCTGTCACGAATTATAAAAAGCTCCCCCTCTCAGTACCGGATGGCGTTTACCTACACTGAACAAGACGACAATGACCTAACCTATTTCATTGATTACAACGTCCGGAAAATCAGGCAGGCCCAACACGAATTCGATGTCTATTTCGAACGCAAGATGAGGGAAAATAGCCTCATGGCCGTATTGGCACGCGGCAAATATGTACTTAATGATCGTCAGATCCAACTGCTGCGCTTTCTGCACAAGAACTCAGGCGCATCGACAAGCATCAAAACCCATGCTCTGATGCACACTGTTTCAAGAGTTACTGCACGAAGGGACCTTGAAGACCTGGAGCGAAAGGGGTTTCTCAGTTCTCAAAAAATCGGACGAGACAGGCCCTTTTCAGCAACGGATAAGACTACTGAGCTGTTCTCATAACTGCTCTTCAATCAGCCTACGCAGGTTCATGCCTGCCCGAACCCGACGGGTCTTACTCGCTGCTGCCGGAGCGGTAGGCGACGATATTGACTTTCTCAAGTGTCATCATGCCGTCGGACACCATTTCGTCAAGTGCCGGAAGAATAGCGTTGATTTTCTCTTCGCTGTCGACGATTTCAATCACTAACGGGAGGTCTTCCGAAAGGCGCAATATCTTCGTGGTGTGAACGCGACTGTTTGCGCCGAAACCCATAAAGCCGCGAAGAACCGTCGCACCCGCCAGACCGGCCTCTCGTGCCCGTTCGACGATGGCCTGATATAGCGGTTTGCCTTCCCAGCAATCGTCTTCGCCGATAAAGATGCGCAGCAGTTTTCCCTCTCCTTCGATCTTCATATTCTCTCCTTTACGCTGCTATGAACCGTGCAACAACAATGCCCAACCAGACTGCTGCCAACCCCAACATGACCTGTCCGCCGGTATTCAAGAGAACCTGTCCGTATTGCTGTTCACGCAGCATCTCAAATGTTTCGTATGCGAAGGTTGAATAGGTTGAAAAAGCTCCCAGCAGGCCGATTGTGATCGCCGCGCGCATTTGCGGTCCGAACGGTCCCCGGCTTTCGACCAGGTGCATGGTCAGCCCAAGCAGAAAACAACCGAGCAGATTGACAGCGAATGTCCCGAGCGGAAAGCCGCCACGATAGTAATCATGCACATAACCCGAGATCAGGTAGCGGAAAATCGCCCCGACAAACCCGCCTATCCCGATGGCGATTAACTTTGCCACAGAGTTGAATAGCCTACATCCGCCCCACGCACCCGGCAATCAGATCGCGGAGTTTTGGTTCGGTACGGGATGCCGTGCCGATAACATCTTCCAGCGAACAGGGGTGCATATTGTCAGCCAGGCCCATATCGGTTATGATCGAAAATGCTAATACTCTATTGTGCTGGTGGTGAGCGGCGATAACTTCCGGCACAGTCGACATCCCAACGGCATCGGCGCCAAAGCCGCGCAACATTCGGTACTCGGCTGCTGTCTCAAGGCATGGTCCGGTAAGGCCGACATAAACGCCCTCCTGCAAGCGCAGGTTTT
>JBHHVC010000131.1:0-7867 GCA_046754125.1 Candidatus Zixiibacteriota bacterium | reverse complement strand
CCTCTGGGTGGGTTTCCTCCTACATTCAAGCAGTTTCGCCACAACCAAAGTTCATAGCAAGTAGAGCGAGTCTGCAATAGTAACCGTATGTATTGAACCGCACGGCACTATGATTATGGAAGTGCCTCAATCTTGGCATTGAGAGAGAATGCCAAATAAATCATATTCCTGCAAGCAGACAAGAAACCCATGCGGAGGGCGCGCAATCGACTTTTCTTGACAGAAATTGACAATTTGGTCATCTTTCTTGTATTTTCCCCACAGGCAGAGTCTGGTTCTTGACAAAGCAGTGATTGACGGACATATTCCCTGTCCAATTAATGAGATCAAGACGTTGAGGAGAATATGAATATCGTCGTATTAGTAAAGCAGGTTCCGGAAATTGCGCTGATAAAAGTTGACGAGGCGGCCAACGAAGTTGTTCTGCCTCAGGGGCCGGGTACAGTCAACCCATTTGATGAATACGCGCTCGAAGAAGCGCTGCGTCTGAAGGAAAAACATGAAGGCAAAGTAATCGTTGTCTCGGTAGGCAACGAGCGGACAGAATCTGCCCTGCGCGATTGCCTTGCCCTTGGCGCCGACGAGGCAATTCTGCTGTGCGACGATGCCTTTAGCGGTTCCGATCCCCAGGCAGTGGGACGGATACTCGCTGCCGGATTGAAAAAACTCGACAGCTTCGATCTTGTGCTCGCCGGTAAGCAGGCAATAGATTCCGACTCAGCCCAGGTGCCCCCTGCATTGGCAGCCAACTTGGATTTGTCTCAGGCGATGTTTGTGAAGAAGTTTGAGTCGGTTGAAGGCGGCAAAGCAGTTGTTCAACGGACAACAGAAGACGGCTACGATGTCGTTGAACTGACCTTACCAGCCGTAATCTCGGTGGTCAAAGAGATAAACGAGCCGCGCCTTCCCTCTCTCAAGGGCAAAATGTCTGCCAAGAAAAAGACGATCACACGCTATAGCGCGGCCGATCTTGGACTCGACGGCAGCGGTATCGGCGTCAACTCGCTCACAAAGACCCGGAAAGTCTCTCCCCCGCCGCCACGCCCGAAAGGGGAGTTTATTGAAGGGGAAACGCCGGAAGAAATCGCCGACAAGCTGTTTGCAAAACTGCGAGAAAACCAGGTACTATAATCCGACCAGGCCGCCATTTGGCGGCTTTCTTTTTCTTTTACTGGGCACACACGACCAATGCTTATCAGGAAACTAACCGACTGCACTGAAATCATCGCAGCTGACGGCACCCGACTACGCGAGTTGCTTCATCCTGCGAGGGACTATCCTTTCGGTGGCAGATACTCGCTGGCTCATGCTGTTCTCGGCCCGGGCGAATCCTCTCGAGCACATCGGCTCAGGTCCGACGAAGTGTATTATATCCTGAGCGGCGAGGGAGAAATCCACATCGATGAGGACGTATCAGCGGTGAGCGCCGGGGATGCTATCGATATTCCGTCGGGCTCAGACCAGTGGATAGCTAATGTCGGCGATGGCGAACTTGTCTTTCTGTGTATTGTCGACCCGGCCTGGCAAGCCAGCGACGAGGAAGTCCTGTAATACTGCCATTTTGCTTTGGTGATCATACCGAGGTTTCAAGTTTGACAGCCGCTCTACGGCAACGATATATTCCTCGCATGTATAGTCGTTCTCGTTGTTTCGCCGCGTGCCGAATCCCCCGCCTGCTGATGGCAGCGGCTCTGTTGTGCCTAATGTGGCCAGCTTCCGGATTGGCTATCGATCCGGTAGGCTATGCCGTTTCCGATGTGCGCGTTCTGTATGTCTTTACCGATGCCGAAGCAATCGACTGGCCGACCCTTTACTACCTGAACAACGATTTTGGCTGCCGTGTCGATCTGCTGAAACTCTCTGAAAGGGCCGGGCGTCGTCACACCGTCCGAGAAGTGGCCGGGCGCGAACTGTTCTTGCATGATTATGCAGTCTCGATTGATGACCCGCAGGCCGTAGAGAAGCTGGCTGACGATCTGTTTGTCGACCGACGACCGGACATGATCATTTTCAGCAACGACGCCGAAAGTCGACCGGCAACAGGGCTCAGGGATTTGCTGCTGTCGCTACCACCGGACAGTAGCCGCTTGTTCGATATCCTGAAGATCTACGAGCGATCCCCTGCCGAACCCGATCCATTCGACAGTGGCAGTGGCGTTGTGCTAAATGGCCGGGAGCTTTCGCGTCGCTTTCGAGACCGTATGGAGGTCGAAATCCCCAAACTTTACGATTGGTACCAGTGGAATGATACCCGCTACCCTCGCCTGACTCGATACCGCCTGCTTCGCACCAGATTGACAGCACAGGTTCCCGGGGCAAGTTTTGTCAGCGGAATACAAACAAATCGACTGCTGGAATTGATCGAACGACTGTATGCTGCCGGACCACTCAGGCAGACGCAACAACGTCAGGCGAGATTGTTTCATTCCGCGTTTGGAACCTCGCGATCCCGGGAGGGGAAGGAACGATTCACACTGATTGCATCCGGCTTTCGAGAGTTGACAGCCCTTGCATCCGACTCCTCGATGAGCCGGCGGATCGATTCGATACCCGAGTACCGTCGCTATCTCACGCGGCTGTTAAAGCGTTCAGAGCAGGCGGCGCTGGAGGCTGCGGGAATACAATGGGACGGCAAAGTGCTCTACCGCGATTCTCCCCATGGCCCTCGCCTTAAGTTCCGGGTGGCTGTTTCGGTCAATGGACCGCAGGAAGTAGAGCTGTCGGATATCATGTACATGCCCTACTGGGACTCGGTGGCAGTTCCCATTGACACGACTCACAGGATAATAGCGCCGCATCAATCATACGTGCGCGAATACTTGATTGGCATCGACAAGGATCGTCTCGAACGAAATCGACCCGATTCAATCGAGTTCTCTGCCCGCATAATGTACTCGCTCATACCACTCGATGTCCGGTCGGTCCTGCCGATAAGAGAAGTGCCGGACCTGAAGATTCGATTTGAGCCGCACGCACACTTTGTGCAGCCGATGGCACGGCTGGACATCGACAGAGTGGTTTCATCGTTGAGCCTCAAAGCGGTGATCACCAAGCCTATGGACTTTGCCGGCACAGCTCACGTTAACCTGGGAACTCCGCACGGCATGTTCGCCGGGGCATACCGCCAGGAGGTCGAGCTGGAAAAGGGTGTGCACCGAGAAGTGATTCGCGTGCCGTTTACATTGTCCAACTTGTTTGAACTGGGCACTCAGCAATACAGCATAAGTCTGTCGGTCGACGGCCAGCTCGCGGCAGCCGACACTGGCTTGATTCGAATCGCCGCATGTCATATCGATGATACCCGTCAAATCGGCTTTCTCCATGATAGCTCCGGTGCGCTGGAAGACATCCTGCGCATGACCGATGCCGCTTTTCGACCACTGACTGCGCGCACTCTTGAGATCGGCGACCTGAATTCTTACCAGGTAATTGTGTTCGGAAGCAATTCCTTCCGCTCTTTCGCCAATCTTCGTTCAGTTCGAGACAGTTTTGAGAAATACCTGCGACAGGGTGGCTCAATTGTGATTTTGCCGCAGGGCGAGGATTGGCCGGAAGGTGTCGTTCCGATCTCGTTGGCAACATCGTTTGAGCTTGTAGCAAAGGCGGCAATCACAAACAGGCTTCCGCAGGCACGCATCCTGAACAATCCGTACAGAGTATCCCAGAAGAACCTGCTGTCGGCTTTCTATCGTTCTCGAGAAGTATACTCAGCAGCAGTTGCGCCGGCTGAAAAAGTGTTTGTGACTTCCAGTGGTGGCAGTCTTTTGTCGGTGTCGCGCATTGGCGATGGCCAGATCATCTACTGCGGTTTTCCGATTTTGGAAATGATGTCCCGCCTAGATATTGACGCTATTCATCTCTTTGCAAATCTGTTGAACTATTGATTAAGGCAACTCGCGCTATTTATGATTAGGTGCATTCGGCGCTCTTTGCGTATAATCCTGCATGGCCAGTAGCAAGAGCACAGGCGACCGATCTGGTTTGACAGGCGGGAAGGATCCGAAACGATTTGCAGCTATTCTGCGGTACTTTCGAAAGTACCGCGCCTATCTCGTTGTCGGTGGCATTGCTACGATTCTGTCCAATGCTCTTATTCTAATAACGCCGTATATAACCAAGCTCGTCTTCGACCTGTTGCAACAGGGGGGGCCGACATCGGTATTGCTGCAATATGTCTTGCTAATCGTTGCGCTTGCGGCGGGCTCGGGCTTGTTCCGCTTTATGATGCGCCGCACAATCATCTGGATGTCACGACATATCGAATACGATCTTCGCAGTGATATTTTTGCAAAACTACTCGTACTGTCACCTTCCTTTTATCACCGCACTCGCACGGGTGACATTATGGCGCGCATGACCAATGATCTGGAGGCGGTGCGGCAGATGATTGGACCGGGAGTTATGTATATCAGCGACACGTTTCTCAAGCTGGCCATATCGTTTTCCGTAATGATTTACCATTCGCCCGAGCTAACCCTGATGGCGACAATTCCGCTGATCATCGTCCCTCCCGCAGTTTACAAGATCGGCAATCTGATACATCACCGTTCCATGAAAGTACAGGAAAAGTTCTCGGATTTGACAGCTGCCGCCCAGGAAAACCTGGCAGGTATGCGCGTTGTAAAGGCCTATGGGCAGGAGCGACATGAGACATCGTTTTTTGCCAAACTCTCGCGTGACTACATCGATCTAAATATGTCCCTTGCTCGTCTACAGGGGGTGTTTATTCCGTCGATGCGCATGCTTGCCGGTCTTTCCTATCTCATCGTCCTTCTCGTCGGAGGCGGAATGATCATTCGTGGACAATTGCAGTTGGGCGATATCGTGGCGTTCTTTGGATACCTGTCCATGATTATCTGGCCAATGATAGCTATCGGATGGGTTACGTCGTTGTACCAGCGAGGGACCGTCTCGCTAGATCGTATCAACCGCATACTGAACCAATCCACTGATGTCACAAGCGAGGCGCGGTTTTCGCATCGTAGCACCGTGAAAGGCAAGGTTGAGTTCCGCGCATTGCGCTTCGCATATAGCGGACCAGCTGTTCTTGACGGAATAGACCTGGTAATTGAGCCCGGACAAACGGTCGGACTGATCGGCCTGACCGGATGCGGTAAGACAACGCTCGTGTCACTACTGGCCAGACTGTATCCGGTACGGCGAGGGGAACTGTTCATCGACGATATTGACATCAATGACTGGGACACCGCCACGCTTAGGCGCCAGATCGGATTTGCAACTCAGGAGCCATTTCTGTTTTCGGATACCGTCGCCGAGAATATTCGATTTGGGGACGATAAGGCCTCCCTCGAAAATGTCGTACAGGCAGCAGAAACAGCGTCACTCGCCGGTGATATCGAAGCATTCAGAAACGGCTATGATACGCTTGTCGGCGAACGAGGAATAACCCTCTCCGGTGGCCAGAAACAACGTACTACTATTGCCCGCGCGATAGTGACAAATCCTGCCATTCTGGTTTTGGACGACGCGACATCCTCAGTTGACACCGAAACCGAGCACGACATCTGGCAGCGCATTGATCATGTGTTGGCAGGAAGGACCTCTATTATCATATCGCATCGCGTTTCCTCAATCAAAGATGCTGACATGATCATATTCCTCAAAAGAGGGCGCATAGCCGAGCGCGGAACTCATGAACAACTGCTGGCTGCCAACGGCCACTACGCTGCCTTGCACAGGTCCCAACAGTTGGAAAGTGAGTTGGAGAATCTATGAGCCCAACCACAGGATTCCACGAGGAAGAGACACTGGGAAAAGCATACGATGCTCGTCTGATTAAGCGATTGCTTCCCTATGTCAAACCGTATCGCTTGACTGCCACTGCGGCGGTGGCCATGCTGCTTCTCAATGCCGCATTTCAAACGGCGCTTGCCTTTATCACTCGAACTGCAATCGATGAGTACATTGTCCCTGGAAAAGGCGAGGGATTCGGTTGGATAGCGGCCGCCTATCTTGGTGGAGTTATCCTGTTGATGGCATCAACCTACGGGCAAATCATGCTGACCATGTGGCTTGGACAGAACGTCCAGAATGATATCCGAATGCAGTTGTTTTCCAAACTCCAACACCTGCACCTCGGCTTCCTCGATCGCAATCCAGTTGGCAGAATGGTCACGAGGGTGACCAACGATGTAAATGCGCTGAACGAATTATTTGCTTCTGGGGTTGTCAATATCATCGGCGACCTGCTGATGATCGCATTCTTCGTTGCGGCTTTGTTCTGGGTCAATTGGCGCCTCGCCCTGGTAACATTTATCTCACTGCCGCTATTGATGGTGGCGACCTTCATTTTTCGGGCAAGGGCTCGCGATGCATATCGCTCTGTAAAGTTGAAGCTGGCCCGTCTTAATTCGTTCATTCAGGAGCATGTTACCGGCATGACAATCGTGCAATTGTTCGTGCGGGAACATCGTACTTTCGCACGATTTGACGGAATCAATCGCTCCCTTCGTTCGGCGCATCACAGGTCAGTGTTCTACTACGCGGTCTTTTATCCGACTGTCGAGCTTATCGGCGCTCTTTCGGCAGGGTTGTTGTTGTATTACGGTGGCCTTCAAATCCAAAACGGTCTGCTAACTTTTGGCGATCTCGTGCTATTCATATACCTGGTGGAGCGATTCTTTCATCCTATTCGAGACCTTTCTGAAAAATACAACGTTCTGCAAGCATCAATGGCGTCATCTGAACGGATATTTCGGCTGCTCGATTCTAAAGAAGCGATCGAAGATCCGCCTAACCCCGTCTCGATGACCAAAGAAACCGGACGAATTGATATTGAAAATGTCTGGTTCACTTACCACCATGAGGATTGGGTACTAAAGGACGTTTCATTTTCGGTAGAGCCGGGACAAAAGATTGCAATCGTTGGGGCTACCGGCGCTGGCAAGACTTCGCTGGTGTCGCTGCTCTTTCGGTTCTATGATTATCAGAAGGGATCAATCAAATTGGGGGGGCGGGAACTAAGGAGAATGTCTCAGGACTATCTGCGCTCACATCTTGGGTTAGTCCTTCAAGATGTCTTTCTATTCGCTGGAAGCATTGCCTCGAATGTCCGACTACGGGACAACCGAATCACTGATGATCAGGTGATCAGTGCACTAGAGCGGGTTGGCTTCAGTAGGTTCCTAGAGCACATGCCCGAGGGTATCAATACGCCTGTACACGAACGGGGGGCAGGATTGTCGACCGGCCAGAAACAACTGCTCTCCTTCGCCAGGGCTTTGGCTTTTGATCCCGAGATTCTGATTCTTGATGAGGCCACCTCGTCGGTCGACACAGAGACCGAACGCTTAATCCAACAGGCTCTTTCGGAACTGCTCGTCAATCGAACGTCGATCATCATTGCACATCGTCTTTCGACCATAGAAAAAGCCGACAAGATAGTTGTGCTTCATCATGGTATGGTGCGAGAGATCGGTCGCCACGAGCAGTTGTTGAAACAACGAGGCATCTATTACAAGTTGTACCTGATGCAGGAGAAGCGCAAGGAGCTTGGCGCCGATGCTTTGCCGCCGGCCGAGGCCGCAGGATGACCATTAAGCGAAAAGACATACGCAACTTTGTTTCATTTGCCATGACTGTAGCAACCGGGGCGGGAAGAATACTCAGGCAGGGTTTCAGACGCCCCTTGACGGTGAAGTACAAGGGACGAATCGACCCGGTTACCCAATATGACCTAAAATCCGAGCGGTACATCGTTGAAAGCATCGCCAGACTGTTTCCCGATCACTCGATTCTGTCCGAAGAAGGACGAGACAAAGACGTCCCCGGCGGGTTCTGCTGGGTGGTAGATCCGTTGGACGGCACAGTCAATTATGCGCATAGATTTCCAGTCTATTGCGTCTCA
>JBHHVC010000130.1:0-7885 GCA_046754125.1 Candidatus Zixiibacteriota bacterium | reverse complement strand
CATTGCTCGCTATGCGCAGGGCAGTTACCGACCTCGACATCCAGCCGGATTTCATACTTGTCGACGGCAACTTCCCGATTCCCAGGATCGACATTCCACAATTCTCCATCGTTGGCGGCGACCAGCATTGTTCGTCAATCTCGGCAGCTTCAATAGTGGCCAAAGTCACCCGTGACAGAATAATGGACCGGTACGACGACCTCTATCGCGGCTTCTCGTTCTCGTCACATAAGGGCTACCCCACACCTGCCCATCTCGACGAACTACGGCGCTACGGCCCATGCGATATTCATCGCAGGTCGTTCAAGCCTGTCGCAGAACTCGTTCAAGAACAATATGCCCTCGTCTGATCCCGGGGCTGGTCGCCATTGTGACACAGCGGCAATCGGGCGCAGCTTCGAAATGCTTGCCGGTCAATTCTTCCGACAGCAGGGATTTGAAGTACTCTGCCAAAACTACAGAGTTGGTCGCTTGGAAATCGACCTGATCGTCCGCAGGGAGAACCTGATTGTATTTGTCGAGGTCAAGTCTGCTTCGTCGATGAAATACGGGCATCCCGCCGAGCGAGTTGACCAGCGCAAGGTGGCAAACCTGACACATGCCGCTCAGCAATTCCTGCGCCAGGAAGATTGTGCAGATTGCGACTTTCGCTTTGATGTCGTGACATTTGTAAAAGGCCAACTCGAATATTTCCCGGCTGCCTTTGAGGCCTCGGAATAACCAGAGACATCCGTTTATTGGTCCAATAGAACATCTTGGCATTGTTTTGACCACTGCTGAATCCGGGCGAGCCTCTTGCCGGATTCGCCGGAGAGTGGTATATCTGTGCAATCGCGCAATACAAATGCAAGGGAGAAAAGCATGAGTCAGAATCAGACAATCTCAGACGGACAATCCCAGACCACTGTTGTCGAGGTCGTGTTTCCATCTATGGTGAATCACTACGGCACTTTGTTTGGTGGCGTGGCACTGCAGTGGATGGATCGTGCTGCCTGGATATGCTCAACAAAATACGCGAGGCGGACAATGGTCACCATCGCTTCCGATCGGGTCGTGTTCAAGAAACCGATATTGCAGGGGCAGATGGTAGAATTGTGTGCTAAAATTATCGACAAGGGTCGTACTTCGGTGACAGTGAAGGTCGACATGTACGCCGAAAAGCCACTCACCGGCGAACGTACACTGGCCACCACTGGAGAGTTCGTCATGGTTGCACTCGATGACCAGGGCGCACCGGTCGAGGTCTCCAACTCCTGAACAAGGATGACAAGATGTAGCAATCATGACTGCGACGAGTGATATCTTTTTCGTCACTACCGTGAAAACGGGAGTCCAACATGCGAATGTCCTGCGACCGATTCACAATACTGAGAACTCAGGTTCTCGACAATCCTCTGAAACACGTTCATACATGTTCGCACGTGATATGGCATTGATGGTTCTGTGATGTCACAACCAATCTCTAAGAAAACGACATTGCTGGCCGATGCCGGCCTGTTCTACGCCGCAGCCATTTGGGGTTCGACGTTCTTTGTGGTCAAAGATGCGCTCAGCGGGATCGATCCGGTCGTGATGGTTGCATACCGATTTCTGCTGGCAGGATCAGTCATGCTCGGCTTTCTATTGATTACTCGTCGTCTGATACTGCAAGGACTCGGGCGAGCGTTGTTCCTGTCAACAATCCTCTTCACCCTCTACGTCACCCAGACTATCGGACTGAAATATACAACAGCGTCCAATTCCGGGTTCATAACTGGCCTGTTCGTTCTGTTCGTGCCGGTTTTTATGCGCTCGTTGTTCAAGCGACGACCAAGGGTTATGGAATGGGTTGCCTCGGCGATCTCCATATGCGGCTTATGGGTACTCACCGGTGGATTGGTGGATTTCAACAGGGGTGACCTGCTCACTCTCGTTGCGGCAATTACCTATGCTCTTCACTTGCTGCTATCGGATAAGTACATGAAGGCCGGTGCCGATCCCTATGTGATTAGTTGTCAGCAGTTTCTCATGGTTGGACTGTTCAGTCTAATCGCCGCTTTTCTGTTTGACCTGCAGTTTACGGTTTTGTCGGCGTCGGTTATGTGGATAGTGGTTTTTCTGGCCTTTCTGCCGACCCTGTCTGCCTTTGTGATCCAGATGCTGGCCCAGCGCTTTACTTCGCCGCTCAAAGTATCCCTGATATTTGCACTCGAACCGGTTTTCGCAGCCTTGTTCGCATGGACTCTTGGCGGAGAGACGCCGGTTGTGCACCGTGCCCTCGGAGGACTGCTGATAGCGCTGGCTCTGGCAACTTCCGGCCTGCGCTGGCCGCTTCGCCAGAACGCTGTTGGGCAGACATGTCGCTGACTCTACAAAGAAGGGCCCGCCAATTGACGGGCCTCTTGTCTGTTGGAAACAAAGCAACTCGTCAGTAATCAGTTTCGTCTACATCGGTCGATGGCCGGGTCGTCTCATCTACCAGACCCGTTATTTCCTCAGGACGTTTGTCCTTGAGTTTCCCTTTATACTTTTTCAACTGAACCTTGACCTTGTCTACCGCTACCGCGATGGAATTGTACATATCGTCGGTGTCCCCCGATCCGGAAATCGTGCTGTTGTACACCTTGACTTTTAACTCGGCCATGCGGCGATGCCGCTCGGTGTCCAAAACCATGTCGGCGGCGATAATGTTGTCAAAATAGCGGGTGAGACCATCGATCTCTTGTTCGGCATGGCTACGCATCTCCGGCGACAAATCGAAATGCCTTGCAGTGATACTTTTTTGCATGGTCACTCATCCCCTTTCGTTAGGAAACTGACAGATGGGTTAGGGAACATATTGAATCCGTGAGCAGGTGACGTTCCATCGCCCTGTTCCGGTGACATTTCATGTTATTATGAACGAGCTTGGGGAGGTTTATGTTCCGTCTGGCCACGGCAGAACTCAACGGCTCCACCAAGTTGCAGATATGAAGGCGTGCCCTCGCATACCTTAAGTAGTTGCAGAATGTCGATCGTTGAAATGGTCGAGTATTGCTAGTGCCTGAGTATCGTCTCATACATCAAAACCGTCCTATGGTTTGATGCCGCTAGCTCGATAAGTCAGCGATTGATACGCTTGCGTAATCGAGCAGGCGGAATCTTCAGTTCCTCCCGGTACTTAGTAACCGTTCGCCGGGCCAGCTTAATCCCTTCCTCGTTGAGGCGCCGATGGATTTCCTGGTCCGATAGCGGCCGCTCAATGTCCTCAGCCTTGATAATCTCCTCAATACGGAGCTTGACCGAGGCTTTGGCCATCTCTTCTCCGTTGGTCCGAGAGATACCTGGGTTGAAAAAGTGTTTAATTTCATATACACCAAACGGTGTTTGTACATACTTGCTGTTGGATACGCGACTGATAGTGGCAACATTCATTCCAACCTGCTGCGCTATTTCTTCCATGATCAGAGGTTTCAAAAAGGCCGGTCCCTTGTCGAAAAATTCCGCCTGCCGGTCGATAATTGCCTGCATTACCCGGATCATGGTCGATCGCCGCTGGTTGATGGAATTGAGCAGCCAGCGTGCCTGCTCCAGCTTTTGACGTACGTATTGCTTGGTGTCTGCCGAAGCGCTATTCCCGCGCTTCATCAGGTTGCGGTAGCTCGAGTTGATCTTCAATCGAGGCACATATGAATCATTGTGGTATACGATAAACTCGTCACCAAACCGATCGACCATCAGGTCTGGAACGACCGGAGCAGCACCAGCGTCAAAACGTCCGTGAGCGGGTGTCGGTGACAGGCATTTTATTAAGCCCATTGCCTGTTGGGCACGTTCCATAGGAACGCCCATCAGCTTTGCTATCTGCAAAATCGACTTGCGATCGAGTTCCTGAATATGCTCGTCCACAATTCTGTACGCCAAGGAGCCTTCTTCACCGCGTTCCCGCATCTGTATCAGCAGTGACTCGCGCAAATCTCGAGCTCCTACACCAACCGGATCGAATCGTTGAATCATTGCTACTACGTTATCGATTTTGGAAGCTTCTATCTCCAACTCGGCAGCCATCTCGTCAACGCTTATAGTGAGGTAGCCCTCTGGGGAGATATTACCGATGATATACTCGCCGATAAGGTGCTCTTCTTCTGAGAGCTTCAAGAGAGCCAGTTGGTCGCTGAGATGATGATACAAAGTAGTTGGTGCCGAGGCGCTTCCCTCAAATGTCTCCTCGCCCGACTCGCGCTGTTCTCGCACTTTGTATCCTTCTTCGTCATCAAAAAGGAACTCCTCCCAGTCGACTGTGTCATCTGCCAAGTTTTCTTCTATCTCTACTTCAGCTTCGGTTTCGGGCGATTCTTCAACCTCGGCTTCATCAATTTCTTCCAAAAGAGGGTTGGTGGCCAGTTCATGCCGTATTGTCTGCTCCAGCTTCAATACCGGCATCTGCAGCATCTTCAACGACTGAATGAGCTGTGGTGCCAGTGTCTGGTGGAGTCTTACATTTAGGCCCAGGCCGAGTTTCATTTTTCAATTCCCAATTGAGCGCCTTGTTGCAGGCTGGTCCGCTTGTTAGGTTGCCTACTGCTCTTATCGGTCGACTGCCCGTCCCACTTATCAGCCGGAGTTAGTTCGTTCATTTATTCTACAATTCCATACTATTTCAGTTTAGCTGGAATTTCTCGCCCAGGTATATCTTGCGCGCCTCCGGGTCATTGGCAAGATACTCCGAACTGCCGGATTTGAGAATCTGGCCATCACACATTATGTACGCGCGATTGCAAATTGATAGGGTCTCTCTCACGTTATGATCGGTGATGAGAATCCCCAATCCGCGATCCACCAGGCGGGTTATTATCTTTTGAATATCTTCGACCGCAATGGGATCGATTCCCGCAAACGGTTCATCCAAAAGCATAAACTTGGGACGATTTACAAGCGCCCGAGTTATTTCCACCCTTCTTCGTTCGCCTCCCGATAGCGTGTAGGCCCGAGATTTCCGCAAATGAACAATATCGAGTTCCTCGAGAAGTTCTTCCAGCCGTGCTTTGCGCTGTTTTCGACTGATCTTCTGAAACTGCAATATCGACATTATGTTGTTCTCAACGGTCATCTTTCTGAAAACCGATGCTTCCTGTGCCAAGTACCCGATGCCCAAGCCAACCCGTCGGAACATCGGCAGGCGCCCAATATCCTTGTCGCCGAGATATACTCGACCGCCATCTGGCCTGATAAATCCAATAATCATGTAAAAGGTTGTGGTCTTGCCGGCGCCGTTGGGTCCCAAAAGACCGACAACCTCTCCCGGGCTGACCCGGATAGAAACACCGTTGACCACAGCGCGTTTGCGGTAGCGCTTGATCAGTCTTTCCGAAGTCAACTCGGCCACACCTTAATATACATCCTCCTGGCCATTCGTACCACATTAAAATCGCGGAATTCTGTCGGCAGGACTCGTTTTTGCTAAGAGAGTGTGATCGTCCTTGAATTCCGGTAGTACAACAGATAGATTTACAACCGGGCAGCCCGACGAAATTGTGGGCCAGTCAAGTAACAGCTAACCAAAGCCGAGAGACAAACATGACCAAAAAAATGCTACTTCTGAGTATTCTGATTTGCCTTGCTTCTTGCTCCAAATCACCGCAGGATAAGAGTGCCGATCTTTCCGGGCAGGCATTTACCGCTATTGACACATACGACTTCAAGACCGCCGAAGCCACCCTAACGAAAATATCAGAGGCCGAACCGGCAAGTACGGTCCCACTTTACGGCCGCGCCCTCATCCTGCAACGTAAGCTACTGCTGTATGACGCCCTGAGAGACTATGTTACTCTGATCGAAATCAATCCCAACGATTCTGAAGCCTTGCGCCAGTCGGTGAGGATCTTAATCGATCTTGGACACTTTGACATAGCAGTAAACCTGGCCACCCGTCTTCGTGACTTGCTCCCCAGCGATCCGTTGGCCAGGCTCACATTGGCTGATGCTCTAATACTCAATGCTCAATACCAGCTCGCAATTCAGGCCATAGCCGAGGGAAAAGAGATTGGGCTTGTCAAATCGGTTGCTGACATGGCGATTGCACGCAGCTACCTCGGCAAGCATCAATTCGATTCTGCCAGAACTATGGCGTCTGGGGCGCTTGAAAACCCGACAGACCAGACGGTGTTCTACGAGCAGGCGGCAAACTACTTTGAGACTTTAGGCCTGTCTGATTCCGCAGCCGTCTTAAGCCGGAAAGCAGCAGATTTGGGAGCAAACCACGACGCAAGGCTTGCTCACTTTCGCAGGCTGCTGAGGCTCGGGTACTTTTCAGATGCGCGACAAGTTATGCAGGGGGTCCGCGAGCAAGGCTCAACCGGCCCGACCTCCAGCGCACTAAAGATCATCTATTCTCTGGCTATGGGAGATGCCAACGGAGCGCGGCGGGCGGGAGATGTGTATTCCTCGCAAACCGGACTGACCCTTACTGGTTTGTTCTATGAAATGAAATACATGGCCGCCTATGGCGACATGCAGACCGTAGATCAAAACGGCATTGCCATTATTGCAATGCTCGAACGCGACAAACCTATCCAAATGTTTTCGGACCTGCTGAAATTCGATGTTATTGCTTTTCAATCTTACTATTCGGCTCCTCTGGCCAGTCTGAAACTACTCGACGAAGCTCCCGGATCGTATCAGGGGCGAAAAGAGATTGTGTTGCAAAGACTGCACTTGCTGAGCAGTACCGGACAGCCGGATGCCTTTGAAGATGGCTATGAACGAGTAATGAAGTTTCATGAGTCAGAGGCTGAATGGTTGACCGGGCTGGCTAAGGTGTGTACTCATCCGTCGGTAAGAATGGATGAGCGAGCCGAGTCGCTCTACCGGCAAGCCCTTGGCAAAGACCGTTGGAATAAGCCTGCCTTACAGCAATTGGCTGCATTTCTTGCCAAACGTGATCGCTTTGACGATCTGTTTGCCCTGCTTGATTCACATAAGCATCTGGCAGATCAGTTCGCCGACATACCGATTCTCACGGCGCAGTATCTTGTGCAGAGCGGTCGCTTTGACAAGGGACTCTCGCAATTAGAAGTTAGTATTGCCGCAGCAAGCCGGGATATGCGACCGTATAGAACACTGGCTACGGAGCTCACTCAGTGGGGGAATCCCGAACATCTCGGTCGGCTGGCTTCGATCGTAGAAAAGCACTCTGAAGGTGATGTTGCCTTGATGACACTGGCAGCAGAATTGCGTTTGAAGAGTGGCGAGTTTGATGCCGCTTTGAAGCTGGCAGAACGAGCGATGGAAATAGACTCCACCTATCTGGCCGCCGCCGGGCAAAAGGCCCGTGCACTTTATGATTTGGGACGGAGCGAACAGGCCCTTAAGCTGTTTGAATCGATCTACAAGAAGGACCGCTTTAACGCTGCAAATAATCTACAATGGTCACGTACACTTGCCAACGAAAAGACCGACATGGATCGAGCGGCCAACCTTGCTCGTCAGACGGTTTTTGAGACTCAGGGATCGCTTGAAGCATTGTTGAATCTGAGTTATGTATACTATCAGTCCGGTCGCTACGATCTCTCGCGTGGTGAAGCCTTGATCGCCAGCCGCAAGTTCCGGGACAGCCCACAACCACTCTATCGTCTGGGCATGGCAATGCATGAGGAAGGCAAAGCAGAAGCAGCCGACACCTTGCAAAAGGCGATCGACAAGGGGCTTCGGGGAGAAGCGCTCACGATAGCAACAAAGATTGTGTCCAGCGATTGATCGACGATGATATGAGAAGGGTCAGGCAGGCGAAACCGTAAGGGCCAAACCCGCAGGAAGTCAAGTGACCGGCCGTATCGGTATTCCGCAAAACTTCCACAACTGATGCTAAAGACTTGCGTGCTGTCCACAATCCGTTTTATATTTGGCTAGTGGCTATCACAGGAATAGG
>JBHHVC010000129.1:0-7912 GCA_046754125.1 Candidatus Zixiibacteriota bacterium | reverse complement strand
AGCGGGGGCAGGATTTGAACCTGCGACCTTCGGGTTATGAGCCCGACGAGCTACCGAACTGCTCCACCCCGCGATAAGGATTGGCAATGTACAAGCTGACCCCAATGGCTGTCAAGCGATCAATAACGAAAAAATCTGGCACCTGAACTCCTTTCTAATGAATAGAGCAGCAAGGAAACCAGAGTTGCTATGCATACAGCTGCACGCATTCGCTTGCAGCGGGTTTCTGTAATACAGAAAACCGGCGGGCCGGTCTTGGCGGATGGATTTATAGCGCTACGCAGTCTTGCCTTTTGATCCTCTGGTGAGCGATGCCACCAGTACTGGCGGCGTCACCAAAGTTGTTATTATGACCATTATGACTACTGCTGAGTAAGTCGAATTCGAGATCACCGGATGGCCGTCGAGCATGAGTTTGGCACCAATACCCGCAAAGATCAGACCAACCTCGCCACGAGGGATCATGCCCAAACCGATCGAGAGCCGGTTGATTGTCTTGTCAAAAATAGCCAGTGCGCACACCTGCTTGCCGACGATGGCAGCCACCGTAAGAACGGCAGCAAAGCCGAGAATATGAACTTCCGTGAAGGTGGTCAGATCAACCAGCATGCCCATGCGGACGAAGAAAATTGGCACCAGAAAAGTCGCAATCGGTGCAATCAGCTCTTCAACCTCATGTTCGCCCCTTTCCCTGAAGTTCTTATAGTGGACATCCTCAAGAATCAGTCCGGCAGCGAAGGCGCCAACAATCGGTGCCAGTCCGATCATTCCGGCAATCCAGGCCAATAGAAAGCAGATCAGCAGGCAGAATGACAGGAACACTCCACTACCGCGAAGCTTGAAGCCGAGTTTGAAATACTGAGGAAGAATAAAGGCACCTATAACCACTGCTCCCACGATGAACAGGATTGCCTTGGTAACTATCCAAAGAATCTGTCCCGATGACACCCCGCCAGCATCGCCCGAAGAAACGGCAGTGATCACCCCCTGCACGACTGCAAGAATCACTAGGCCAAGGATATCGTCAATCACGGCAGCGCCCAGTATTATCTTGGCCTCACGGGTTCGAATCTTGCCAATATCCTTGAGCACGCGAGCGGTTATCCCGACCGAGGTTGCAGTGAGAGTGGCACCGATGAAAATGTGTACAAGCGTTGCTTCTTCGGGCAGAAACAACACGCCAACTCCCCAGCCCAGGAAGAATGGTACAATCACACCAAACACAGCCACCATAAACGAAGTCAGGCCGACCTTCATCATCTCCTTGACGGTTGATTCCAGCCCGACTTCGAAAAGCAGAATGATGACGCCAATTTCAGCGAGTATCTCCAGCGTGATATTGTGTTTGAACGGTTCAAACACTTCAAGGCCGAGTAGATGCAGATTGCCGATTATCATCCCGAGCACCAGCTCCCCTAGTACAGCTGGCGCCTTGAAGCGTTCGAACATGTCGCCACCTAGTTTGGCCGCAAGCAGAATGACAATTAGCTCGAGAAGAATATCGAGGACCGGACCACCGTGCCCGGAACCGGTTTCTGCGCCCGGATCACCGCCCGTTGAGCCAAAGGCCAGCGAATAGAAAAAGTATACGCCGCCAATGATGGCCAGCGATGTCAGTCGTTTTGTCGTCAGTAGTCTCATAGCACATCCACTCTGTTTGCAGTCTTACTTTGGTTCGAGGTCTCCAAAAAATAAGGCGGGGCAGATGCTCTGTACAAGTTTTAATCGTGGTTCAGTGTGAAACGCCAGACTTTGCCGGATCACGCCCGCACATGCTTCAGGTTTGGCTCCATTTGTCCGAACTAATACCTGTACAAAGTGTCGGAGCGATTTTACCGGAACTTAAACAGCGAGAATCTGGAATATGTTTGTTTTTATTGGCGCGATTGTAGTGGTAGCCTCGGTTGTCACCGGCTACTTGTTGGAGGGGGGGCATATTCTTGCCCTGAATCAGCCCTTGGAGTTGCTTATCATTGGTGGGGCGGTCCTTGGCGCTCTCATAATCTCAACGCCACTGCCAATACTAAAGAAGATGATCTCGCAACTCCTCGGCACATTGGGCGGGGGGCTTGGAAAGCAAGACTTCCTGGATCTTTTGACCATGATGTTTGAGGTATTCAATGTAGCTCGCAAGGACGGACTTGTCGGGCTGGAAAGCCATATCGAGCACCCCGAAGATTCGGAGATATTCAAACGCTATCCGAGATTTGGCAAGAACCACCATGCTCTTGCATTTTTTGCCGACACGATGCGCGTAATCATATCGGGTTCGGTACAACCGCATGACCTGGAAGACCTTATGGACCAGGACCTTGAGGCGGTGCACCACGAGGAGGAAAGACCGTCAACAGCGCTCAATTCAGTTGCAGATGCTCTTCCGGGTATGGGAATCGTTGCGGCCGTCCTTGGAATTGTCATTACTATGGGAGCAATCGACGGCCCGCCCGAAGAAATCGGCCACAAAGTCGGTGCCGCGCTGGTGGGAACATTTCTTGGGATTCTGGGTGCATATGGATTCATAGGTCCGCTCGCTACGCTCCTCAAACACCGGATGGACGCTGATCATCAGTATATCACTTGCATGAAGCACGCGTTACTTGCCTTTCATAAGGGGGTAGCAGGCGTGATCGCAGTAGAGTTTGCCCGCCGATCGCTGCCTACCGAAGTGCGTCCGGACTTCCTCACGCTGGAGCAATCCTGCAATGATGCGAAAAAGAGATAGGCGATATGTCTGACGAAGTTCAACCCATAATAATAAAAAAGATTAAGGGAGGTCATGGTGGCCACCACGGTGGTGCATGGAAAGTGGCGTTTGCTGATTTCATGACAGCTATGATGGCCTTCTTTCTGGTTATGTGGTTGGTAGGACAAAAGCCAGAGGTCCGCGAGAGCGTTGCCGGCTTTTTTCGGGATCCCGGAAAGTTCTCACAGCAGGGGAAATCGGGCGTGCTGAAAGGATCTTCAGGCGCAATACCCAGCAAGGGTGGTGTAATGAGCGTCGTAAAGAACGATGACAACCAGTCTGGTACGGGTAAATCGATACACGAAACCAAGGAGTTGACTCTCGCGGCAAGAAGAATAGTTTCGGAAATGGAGAAGCAGCCGGTGTTCAAGCGGCTCAAAGACAACATCAAAGTACACATTACCTCCGAGGGATTGCGCATAGTGCTGAACGAATCCGAAGATTCTCCAGCATTTTTTGAGCCGGGCTCGGCCAAACCGCTTCAGAAAAGCGCCGTCATTCTGATGATTATCGCTAAAGAGCTCGGCAACTTGGAAAACAAGGTGGTGGTCGAAGGGCACACCGATGCCAGTTTTGCCAGCAACAAGACGTACTCCAATTGGGAGCTTTCCACTGATCGCGCCAACGCTGCCCGGCAGCTTCTGGAAGTGTCCGGTCTGTACGATGGTCAGGTGCAGGGAGTTCGTGGGTTTGCTGACAAGTTTCCAATGATCATAGACAAGCCCAACGATGCGCGCAATCGGCGCATCACTATTGTGGTGCTGTACAAGGATCGCGAAAGGCACTACGACCAGATGGAATTGGGCGCCGACCTGATGTCCCAGTCCAAGGGTGGATGATCCGGCTCTTTTCCAGTCCCGTGTTTATAGTTATCGCGATTGTCAAACCGCCTTTTAGTCACTGACATTCAGTTGTTAGCAGCGTATAATGGCACCAAACGGGCTGCGGACGGATTTTTCAAATATAACAGTTAGTCCGCAAGGCTCGGAGAACATTGTGAAGGAGTGCTAATGGCACCCCCCGGCTGACTGTGGTTCGGGGTATTTGTGCTGCCGGGAACAACAATGACGCTTTCATCATCAACATCGTTAACCGCCAACCGTGATTCGAGAACAGACAATCGTCGGTTGAAACAGGCTTTGGCTCGGTTTGCCACATTTCTGCCATTCGTCAATCTGTTAGAACAGCTAAAGAGCAGCAATCAGTTATGCAGTGTGTGTGGGCTATCGGGTTCCTCTCCGGCAATCCTCGTCCATCTGCTACAACTCCAGCTTGGCCGACCACTGCTATTTATATCCGCTGACCCCGACTCTGCGATCAATCTGTACCAGGACCTGATCTACCTGCATGGCGAGCATGGAGTCGGTCTCTTCCCGGGTCGGCAGATTCTACCCTACGATTTTCGGGCGCCTGTGGGCGAAGTGATGGGGCGTCGGATATCGACTCTGTCGCGGCTCATTGATGGAGTGCTGCCGATTACAATCTGCTCGATTCGTTCATTGATGGAACCGACCATCGTCCGCCAACAGCTTGAGGAAAGCCGCGTGTCGCTCCGGGTAGGGCAGGAAGCGGACTTAGGCGATCTGGTCAGGCGTCTGGTTTCGCTCGGATTCAAACGCGTACCGGCAGTAGAAGAGGTGGGAGATTTTGCCCTGCGCGGTGGGCTGATAGATCTGTTTTCGCCCGGCTCAGATGCGCCGGTCAGGGTAGAGTTGTTCGGCGACGAAGTAGATACGATCCGCCGATTCGATGTAGCCACTCAAAGGACGTTAAGCAAGATCGAGCAGATTGCCGTGCTCCCTCGTCGCGAAGTGCCAATCACGCAGGAAACTCTCGAACAGTATCTCGAGCGACTCCACGAGGCTGACGCTGACTACGTGCGTCGACGATACCTCAACGACCCCGAACTACCCGGACTGGAATGGCTGTCGGTCGCTTTCGGTCTGCCACAGGGATCGCTGATCGACTATCTTCCGGCGGATACCGTTGTCATGTTCGATGGCGAGGGAACTCTCAAGAGTGAGGCGGACAGCATTTTGGACGAGGCCGATCAACTTCGCAGTCGTTTGTCCTCACATCTGGCCAACCTTCCGGAACCCTCGAAGTACTACATGTCCGGCGACCGTCTGTTTGAATCGCTGCACAGTTCCCACGCAGTGGTCGACAAGCTTCCATTCAAGGGCGGTCGCGAGGCTGTGTTTGACTTTGGCTGCCGCCCGCATCCGTCATTCGGGTCGCGTCTGGATATGCTGGCCGATACTTGCCGAGAATATGATTCACTCGGCCATGCCTGGCTGATCGCAACCAACAACCCGGGGCAGAAACAGCGACTGCAGGAATTGCTGGCAGACAAGATGGATGCTCATCTGGCAGAGTCGGTCGAGGTAGTGGACCTCAGGGGAGGCTTTGTTTGCCCGGAAGCGGGCTTCGCAATCCTGACCGATCATCAGGTCTTCGGTCGCTCTCATCACCGCCAACGAAAAAAGAAGTTCAAAGAGGGCGTGGCAATTCTCGACTACTCGAATCTCACCCGGGGGGATTACGTTGTCCACACCGAACACGGTATAGCCCGATATCTTGGACTCAAAACGCTGCATGTCGACGATCGCCATCGCGACTGTTTATGGCTAGAGTATGCGGAAAATGATAGGCTCTATATTCCTATAGAAGAATTCAACCGCGTCTCAAAATACAGCGGAAAAGACACTGCGCCCAGCCTGACACGACTGGGTGGTCAGGGATGGGAAAAGACTAAGCGAAAAACTCGCAAGGCCGTAGAGTCGATGGCCGAGGACCAGCTCAAGCTGTATGCCCAGCGAAAGTCCTCAGCCGGTTTTGCCTTCGACGAAGACTCCACCTGGCAAAAGCAATTGGAGGCGTCATTCGCTTTCGAGGAAACGCCGGACCAATTCAGGGCGATCGAAGATGTCAAGCGCGACATGATCGCCGCCCTTCCGATGGACCGCTTGATATGTGGTGATGTTGGCTTTGGCAAAACCGAGGTGGCAGTTCGGGCAGCATTCAAAGCAATCGAAGCTGGCAAGCAAGTAGCAGTGCTGGTCCCGACAACCATCTTGGCGCAGCAGCACCACCAGACTTTTTGTGAGCGGCTCGCTGATTTTCCGGTGCAAATTGATATGTTGTCTCGTTTTCGTACGCGCAAGGAACAGCTATCGGCCATAGAGAATCTTGCCGCAGGTAAAGTCGATCTCGTTATCGGCACACACAGACTCTTTTCCCGGGACGTTGTTTTCAAGGACCTCGGCCTGTTAATTGTAGACGAAGAACATCGTTTCGGCGTTCGCCACAAAGAAAAACTACGACAGCTTAAGGCAAATGTCGACACACTGGCTATGACCGCAACGCCGATACCTCGTACATTGCAAATGGCCCTGATGAATGTCCGCGACATGAGCATGATCGCTACTTCCCCCAAAGACCGGCTACCCATACGCACAGAGATCGCCGAGTTTGATCCGGCTATTATCGCAACTGCGATCCTTCGCGAGATCGATCGCGGCGGGCAGGTCTTCTTCCTTCATAACCGCGTTCAAACTATAGACGCGATGTATCGCTACCTGAAAAAGATTGTCCCCCAGGCCGAAATCGGGATTGCCCACGGGCAGATGCACGAAAAATCACTTGAAGGTGTAATGCTCGCCTTCATGGCCAAACAGTTTCATGTGCTGCTGTGCACCTCGATAATCGAATCGGGACTGGATATACCGACCACCAACACGATCATCATTAATCGCGCCGACCGCTTTGGGCTGGCCCAGCTATACCAGATACGCGGCAGGGTCGGTCGCAGCGACCAGCACGCCTACGCCTACCTGCTGACACCCCCGACAAGACTGCTGAAGGCCGACGCTATCAAGCGCCTGCGCGCGCTAGAGGCCCACTCCGATTTGGGGTCAGGCTTCGCGCTGGCTATGCGTGATCTCGAAATACGAGGCGCCGGGGCGATACTAGGCGCGCGTCAGTCAGGATTTATTGAAGAAGTAGGTTACGACTTGTACAACAAGCTGCTTGAGGAGGCGATTGCAGAGCAGCAGGGACACCCGATAGAAAAACTGCCCGAAACTCGGCTGGAGATAGACATCGAAACGCATCTCTCCGATGAGTATGTCACTGACCGTCAGAATAAAGTCGACATCTATCGCCGCCTTGCCGACGCTCGCAATCTTGACACAGTTGAGGCGTTGCGCGAGGAGGTTACAGATCGCTTCGGGCGGATACCGCAGTCGGCCGTGAACTTGTTTGACGCTGCCGCCGTCAAGATTAGCGCCGCCATGCTTGACGTTGAAAAAATAGTCATTCGCGACGGGCGGGTTCAGATCCGCTTTGCCGATGGCCGCATGCTTCAGCGTACGGAGGTCGAATCGATGCGCCGGGCGACCGATTGCCCGATGGAGTTTTCGTTCTCACCGAGAACAGAGATCAGGCTCGACATGACAAAGATAGACCGCAACACTCGCCTTCCGTTACTACGATCGTTGCTTAATGTGTAGTCAGTTAGCAACGTAGGTCGGGAGGCCCGTGCTCCTGACCAACTTAAGTGAGAATACGAAACCGTGAAAAGGCAATTGCCAGAGCAGGGCCAGTGACATAGATTTCAGTTCAAACATTCAGGTTTTCTGAAGACGTACCAAGAGGAATGTTGTGACAGAATGAGAAAGAAGCTTGCGCCAGCATTTATTGAATTGACTCAGGATGCCTGCCTGAAGGCGTTTTGGCGTAAGCGTGCGCTAAAGCTGTTTTTGCAGCAACATAATATATCTGAAGCAACGCTTGCCATGTTGTACGAGGACGAAAACAAACGGGACTTCTTGCACCGCCTGTTCCAAGAACTCCTTCAGGTTGATGACAACAGCGGCTATGTTGCTATACTCGAAATTGCTCGATCACTCGCAGAGATGAAGCACTTTCCAGATTTGGAGAACTGGGAAGACTCGGCAGAAAAAATATCTGCAGCACGCAGGGCGATCGCGCGGCTTAAATCGGAAGTGGACCAGTTAAACAAGCAAGTGCGCGACACAAGGGAACAGGAGCGGTTTCGAAAGGAAGCTCAAGAACGTCAACAGAAGGTGATTGCAGCCAAGCAATCCTTGCAGAAGCTATCGGATAACTTAAATGAACTTGCTACTCAACAAGGAACGCAAAAAGGTG
>JBHHVC010000128.1:0-7936 GCA_046754125.1 Candidatus Zixiibacteriota bacterium | reverse complement strand
GGGCATGCCGTGTTTATTGATGCAGGCCAGTTCCTCCCCAATGTACCGGCTCACCAGTATCCGGGACAGGCTCTAGCAGTGGCCTTCTATATGGAGGGTGGCGTTCGCTGCGTGGAGATCGGCTCGCTCATGTTTGGCGGCACTGATCCCGACACCGGTCGCAAACTGACCGCACGAAGGGAGCTTGTGCGTATGGCCTTGCCTCGCCGTGTCTATACCAACTCGCATCTCGACTACGTTGGCGAAGTCGCAGTCAGGATCACAAACGGCAAGGACGCTCTGTGCGGGTTCGAAATCACACGTCAGTCCAGGTTCCTGCGGCATTTCACTTGCGAGCTGAAGTTGGCGTGTCCTTCGGAAGAGTTGATCAAGGAGATCTGATTGAACCGGAGCAAAACTTCCACGCGTTCTTGGGCGCTGCTTCTTCCCCTGATTGCCCTCCTGTACCTGTCATCTTCCTGCGGCAGTTATCTCAAAATCGAGTCGGGCGACAGCCCGGAGGAACGGGTCGAGTCTGCTCGCGACCGGGCCGACAACATGCGCGCACAATGGGCCAACCAAATCAAACGTGCTGACCCCACACGGGTCGCCCACCTTGTGAAGGGACACATCGATTCAGTATCGGCAATGTTTGTCAGGTACGGCCGGGACGTATCCGACCAGTGGAGAGAGGCCATTCACGGTCGGGGAGAGGAGGTGGCCGATGAAGAAATGCGTCTCATGGTCGACCGCTGGACCACTGACCAGCGACCAATTCTCGATGCCTACGACGACAACTTGGAGTTCGGAATCGCCGAACTAAGGCTGCGCCGATTTCACGATGAACCGGTGTTTGATATCCTGGACCAGATGGTGGAAGTATACGATCAAACATTCAGCGATGTCTTCTACCCTGCCGGAACAGTCGAGCAATACGAAGACAAGTTCAGTCGCCACTCTCAAGATATGGAGCAGCTAAGCGCCCGACTGACGGATCTGCTGGCCGCCTACTAGGCCTTTGTGTGGCAATCTGACCGGTCCGAAGCAGATATCCCGGGTCTTGGTTCAGTACCGAAGGTTATATGTGCCGATGCAGCCTACGGGATTGGTCGTAATAGTTGTTCGATGGAGCATCGTGATATTCGCCCGATAGACCCCTGCCGACATGTCGAGGTTTGTTCATCATGTCATCGGCCTGTGCGAGTTTTTCGGTCACAGAGATGAATCGTGCGGTGACCCTAATCCTGGTCCGGATGCCAGTTTCACCGTCAGCCATATCTCACGTCGATCGCCCTGATTCAGGTTCGGTGGTCCTCCCGGGCCGCGACCAGTGATACCGCCCCCGCGGCCTCCAGGTCCGCCGCCGAAATCTGAGTCCCCTCCGAGTGGGCGACGTCCTTTGCGTTTTCTGGCGACCCATTCAAGCCCGATTGATATTTCCTTTCCGGCAACAGTGCCCAGTCCGTATAGGCGGAGTTGGCTGGAATCGAGAGGGATGCTGAACTCGTACACGAAGAACCCGCTTGAGGTATCGTAGGCCACCGCGGGACCATAGCTGCCGTCGGTTGGAATTGATCTTTCGATGACAACGTTTTTCTGGTAGCAGGAAAACAGCTCGACAGTCGAGTCTGGCCCCATGCCGATTGGCAGCCGACTCCTCATCTGTCGTCGCGTTTTCTCAGATGTCTGCCTGTCGCGCAAATCGCGAGGTGAAGGTCCGCCGCGATAGCGCAACACAAAGTCGCGTAGTCGCTTGCCTGTCCGATCCGGGTAAATCGTCAATCCTCCCATGACAATTGAGCGTGCCAGCCCGGGGTTTCTAGTGCGAAATGACAAGTACAGCCGGGATGAGTCATTGGCGATCCCAAGGGCCGCTTGTTCCTCCTCGAAGAAGGTGGCGGGAAGGTCAACCCAGTCGTTCAGCTTGCCATCGACTCGAACGTCATGACCGGCCCAGCCACTTCTCAAAGCCTGATCCTTGCAGCCTACCGACAGCACAAGGATAAGCAGCAAAGCGATACCGGTCCAAGCAAACTTAGCGCTCATTTGTATTGCCAATCTTTGCATCCTATCTCCATGACAAGAAGAAGCGTCAATCGGATTAATCAATGAAAAGTAACCGTTGTTTGTTCCGGAGTATAGCTCTCTCTTTTCTGGCTGTCCCTCCGCCACAGGCGGGCAGCTAATTACGACTCACTTGTTATTGACAGGCAAAGACATTTATTTATTCAATGTCCTTTACCGACGATATCAAACTCTGCAACGAAATCACAGCATGAATCGCGCCCGCATTCTCCTGTTGATAACGGTGATTGTCTGGGGTTGGACGTTTGTAGCTGCCAGGATTGCCCTTGAATTCGTCACGCCGACCGAGTTGCTGGGGCTTCGGCTTTTGCTGGGTGTGCCTTTACTGGCAGTCGTTGTGCGTCTGAAGAGAATTCGGTTCAACTTCTCCGCTAAAGACTGGCGATCGGTCGCTATAGGGTCGGTGATCATTACCGTTCACTTTCTGATACAGATTACCGGCATCAAGTACACGTCGGCTACCAACACCGGCTGGATAATCTCTGTCACACCGCTGGTGCTGGCCGTACTCGCCTTTGTCATTCTGAGAGAAAGGATCGGCCGAGCAGGCGTTGCCGGTATTGCTCTAGCGACTATCGGCATGGTGTCGGGAGGCAATCTGGCAGACATTGGATGGCTAAGATCGCTTGGTGACTGGCTGGTCCTGGCCTCGGCCCATACATGGGCGTTTTACACGATTGCCACGCGCGATCTTTCGCGTTCGCGCAATCCGCTGGCGGTTACGTTTGCTATCCTGACACCTTCTGCCATCGGCGTGAATACGTACATGCTGTTTACATCCGATTGGGGCCGATTTCTGCATCTCAATGTCGAAGCGACGGTAGCTGTTTTATTTCTCGGAATCGTTGGGCTTGGACTGGCCCACTGGTTCTGGCAGGAAGGAGTTGCCGCCCTTGGGGCTGCCCGTGCCGGGTTGTTTCTTTACATTGAACCTCTGGCCACAACTGCCTTGGCTGTTCCACTCCTTGGCGAGAGTTTTACATTTTCTGTAGCGATTGGGGGTGGATTAGTGCTGTTGGGGGTATTTATAGCGCAACAAGGTTCGAATAAGCTCACGTTGTAGGTGAAGGTCCTGCATTTTGGACAGACAGAATCGACGACAACTACGTACTCTCATCGAAGGGTAATCAAAATGGCAGAGCAACTCAAGGGCATGACGGCATGCGATTGGTATGTGCACACTGCCCTGTCATATTTGGGAAAGCCCTATATCTGGGGAGGGGACGACCCATCAGGGTTTGACTGCTCCGGCTTTGTAATTGAATGCCTGAAATCAGCTGGTATAGTGGATGAGCACGATGACTACACCGCCGACGGACTGATGAATCTGTTCGCAAATCACGTCGTCGAGAGACCGTATCGAGGTATAATGCTGTTTCAACGCACCGACTTGGGTCAAGCGAAGCACGTCATGATTTGCCTTGATGAACTGTTTCAGATAGGCGCGTCTGGCGGTAGCAGCGCGACTTCTCATCCTGACGACGCCTGGAAGCAGAATGCATACGTGAAAATTCGTCCAATAAAGCTGACATCCGGGTCGCGGCTGATCGATCCTTTTGCTGGCGGAAATGGCGGTGGAGGTGGTTCGTTACGATAAGGGTCAGTTGAATACGGGTACAAACTATTCCATTGCGCGCAGCGCGCGTACAACTTCACCCGGCGATTGCAAGCGCATCAAATCCTCGCGGAACGACTCGTATTGCAGCATCTGGGCAAGGGATTTGAATGCTCTGAGATAAAACGTATCGTCGTAGGGAGGTGATGCCATGACGAAAAACAGATGCGCTGGCTTACCGTCCATTGTGTCAAAACTATAGCCTTCGGTCGAACGCGCAAAGCCGAGCATGAAGTCCTTCGCCTGCATCGATCTGACGTGTGGGATTGCTACACCGTCACCAATGCCGGTGGACGCTTTCTTTTCGCGATTGACAAAATCGAGCAAGAGCTTGGAACGATTGCCAATGCGTGCCCCGCACTCGAGCACTGTGACCAGTTCGTCGAGAATGGCCAGCTTTGATTCCTGGCGCCATCTTGTCAGCGATCCGTTCTCGTCGATGGGTTCAACAACGGTCTCCATCTCCAGCTTGACCATTTCTTCGGTTATGTATCGCGACAGATTCATGGTATTTTTTGTCGGCAATATTGTGCCGTCACATTAGCATAGTATAGCCCGTCACCTGTGCGATTGTCAATGGAGTCCACTGGGCGATCCGTCGACGTTCCAGTCGGACGCTCAGCCATGAGTCTGCCGCCATCGCAGTAAACGTTTTGTTCGTTTCGAGCAGTTATTGGAGGACATAGAGTGTCAACCTGCTGCTTTGTGTTGACGGTCGACGACATTTCTGAACTTGAACAGCTGTGGAAGAAGTAGCCCGCATGCATTAAACCAGTCTCGGCGGGCATACGAATACACCCGAATTCGAGGGTTAGTAACGATTTTGCCTCAGTCTACAGTTTCCCTTGGATCAGGCCGATATTCCTACGATGAGGGAAGAAACCGAATGACGGACAACAGTATCATTTATGGTGATATTCTGAGCGACAGCCAGCGCCGTCAACTGGAACGAAACTATGCTCAGTTAGCTGAGAAAGTAGCCTTTCGGGAAGAGGCGACAATGTTCGAGATGGGCGAGGGATCGTCGCTGGTGTTTGTTGACCTAGAGAATCCCCGGTTTTCATGTTCAGAGTTTTTGCTCTCCCTGGCCACCGCTGGAAAGAAGGCCCAGATCATCGGTAAAGTCAGTGCCCCGACCCTAGATGTTGAGTTGCACTTTTCCAAACTCGGTGTATCTGAGATACTCAGGCCGGAGCAGTGTCTTGAGAGATTGGACAGTTTTCTCCAGAGTCTGGAAATAGATCAGGCGGACGATGACTCAAATCCCGAGCAATTCGGACTTGATGCGCTCACTGGCTCGTCACCAAAGATCGCCGAGATACGGCAAACCGTCAGTCTCCTGAAAGAAGTGGATTTCCCATCGGCTCTGATACTTGGTGAAACGGGAACCGGCAAGGGTTTGGTCTCGAAGGTGTTGCACCATACTGGGCTGCGTGCAGCCCACAATCTGGTGGAAGTCAACTGCTCCGCAATTCCGGACGAGTTGTTCGAGTCGGAACTCTTCGGTCACGCCAAGGGCGCCTTTACCGATGCCCAGAGGGAGAAGATGGGGCTTTTTCAATACGCTCAAAACGGCACCCTTTTTCTCGACGAAGTCGGCAATCTCAGTGCCTCGGCGCAGGGTAAACTTCTGAAGATACTTGAGGACAAGAGATTGCGGCGGGTAGGGGATGTCGACGAAATCGACGTAGACGTAAGAGTCGTGGCTGCCACCAATATCGACCTCAAAGAGGCGATTGCGAGTGGGTCGTTCAGAGAGGACCTGTACTTTCGGTTGAACCTGCTGACCATTGAGATTCCATCTTTACGCGAGAGACGGGCGGACATTCCGGAAATCATCGAGCACTTTTTGAAACACTATTCCAGCTTGTATGGCAAACCACGCCTGAGAGTCAGCCCTTCGGTCGTTCAGCAAATGTCCGAACGAGACTGGCCGGGAAATGTTCGCGAACTAGGAAACGTCATTGAGCGGGCAGTCCTGTTGGCACAGAATGGAGTGATCAAGGTGGAAGATCTCACCGGTGCGGCCAAACTCCCTCGCCTGACGGCCGGTGATCGTAAGCAGATGGTAATAGAGCTTCCAGCACATGGAATATCTCTCAAGGAGATTGAACAGAGCGTAGTGGTGCAAGTTCTTGATACTTTCAACTGGAACAAATCCGAGGCCGCCAGGTACTTGCGAATATCGAGGCCCCGCCTGCGCCGGATCATTGAATCTGCAGGACTGGAACAAAACCGGCGTAAATCATAGTACCGGTACGAATCGTTCCAAAGATGCCATTTTTGTCGTAACCCCCTGACTTTCAAAGTGCAACGCCGTTTTTCGTCAGTTTGAACGGTCTAATACGGACCAATTTCTCCGATTAGTGTCAGTTTACGGGCGACTCACAAACACGTCTAACGTTCCTGTCTGCAATCAGTTAGTGGCTTTCCCCGGGATGGGCACACTGATTGCGATGGGGTAGGGCCGCATGGTTATTTGGCAAAAAGAAGCGGTTAATAGTTGGCAAAGGAGTCACGAAATGGTAGGAAAGTTCACTAACAGCACAATGATTCGTCTTCTGGTGATTACGGTTTTGGCCGTAACACTAACTGTTGGCTGTTCGCGTTCGCCTCTGGACACGGCAGACAATAATGTTCAGCCTCAGTTGATGCGCAGGTCGGCAGGCCCCGGCGGCTCGGCCCTACTGTCCGGTGCCTCATTTTATGTGGAACAGGTTGTCTCGGCCGCCGAGGGCGCCCGGATTGAGTTGGTTGATGTGGTTCTGGATATTCCTGCCGGAGCCATCGACAACGACACCCTGTTCAGCATACGTATTCCTGATATCGAAGTGTTCTATAATGAGTTTGGAACTTCCGGACTGGTCTTCAACAAGCCGGTGACAGTTACGATGTCATACCGTGATGCCGACCTGACTGGAATAAATGAATCCACAATCCGTATTGCGTGGTTAAACACACGTACCGGTCGCTGGGAAAATGTTATCTGCACGGTCAACAAGATTGAAAAAACAGTCACAGGTCAACTGTCCCACTTCTCAGCCTATGGACTGATTTCCGATTGACGAGAAGCAGAAACCAGAATACCATTATGATGTGGATACAATTATGACACAACCGGTTACAAATAGCGGAAGCAGTGGCTTTTGCCCCGGCATTACCGATGGTTTGGCGCTTCTCGATCTTGCGAGAGGCTGGCTGGCCCAGGGCAATCCGGTGGTTGCTTCAGAGCTGCTCGGCGCTGCCTTGCGAACCGATGCAGCGAAAGAGGATCGTTCGATGCGAGGCCGCATTCTCAAAGAGACCGGGCGAGCTCGAATGATGCAGTCACAGTGGGACGAGGCCGAGTCGACCTACAGCGAGGCTCAGTGCTTGTTCGCCGATCTGGATGACCTCAGGGGTGTTTCCGAGTGCGCGCGCAATCGTGCCAACATGTCGTTCCAGCGTGGTCAGTACACCCAATCTGAGCAGCTGTGCGAGGAAGCGCTCAAGTATGCCTCGCAGCTTGGAGATTATGAACTTCGGGCTACCGTATTGAATACTATAGGAGCAATCAAATCTGCCACCGGCCAGTCGCTGGAGGCGGTCAAGACCCTGCGTCTTTGCCTGACAGATTTCCGAACCGCCGGAAATGTGCTTCGGCAGGGCTATGTATTGCTCAATATCGGACTAACGCAGACAGAATTGTCAGAGTGTGACGAGGCAATCAAATCTCTCAATCAGGCGCTGGCCATTGCTTTGGACAAACGCGACCTGAACTTGGTCGAAATCTGCTACCAGAGCATTGCCAAGTGTTATCTCGCTCAAAAAGAGACGACTCTGGCCCGGTCTGTGGTCGATACGGCGCGGCGAATTCTGCCTGGCCTGAACTCGCGTGCTTTAGAGACCGAACTAAACCTGATAGAATGCCGTATACTTAGATTGATGGGCCATACAGACGCGGCGCTGAAATTGGCTGATCAGACTCTGAAGATGGCGGTTGATCACGATTTGGCTGCATTGCAGGCCGACCTGTTGTTTGAACAAGGCCTTCTTTACAAGCAGTCCGGGCAAACTGATCTGGCCATCACCAAGCTGGACGCCTCCATCAACCAATTCCGCGCTGCGGGAGTTGAACGTGGGTTCAAGGAGGCTATTCGAGCATTGGAAGGGCTGAAGCGAAACGGTAATGGCAAGCAGCAATGACGCCAATAGCAATGATGAGAGGTGGGCGGGGTTTTCAGCCGCCCCTGTAAGTTCTATTTCCAAGGGGCCCTC
>JBHHVC010000127.1:0-7963 GCA_046754125.1 Candidatus Zixiibacteriota bacterium | reverse complement strand
AAGGAAGATGCCACCTCTTTGCTGAAAGAAACTCATGACGGGCTAAAACGGATGTCAAAGATCGTATTGGACCTGAAGACTTTTGCCCGCGCAGACAGCGACCAGCCACAGAATGCTCAGATTAATACGCTCATCGAAGATGCACTGAACCTCGTGCGAAACGAGACAAAATACAAAATGGAAATTGTCACACACTTTGCAGAACTTCCTGAAATCTCCTGCCATCCCAATCAGCTTGTACAGGTGTTTACAAACATATTCGTCAACGCCGCACAGGCAGTGGAGGACAAAGGCACACTGACGATTACGACCAGCCTGATGGACGACAACGTTTCAATATCGATCAAGGATAACGGCCCTGGCATCCCGCCAAGTGTTCTGGAGAAAATATTCGATCCCTTCTTTACTACAAAGGAGCCGGGGAAGGGAACAGGAATGGGACTTTCCATCTCGCACGGTATAATTGAAAAACATGGTGGTACTCTCTCGGCAACCAGCCAGGTCGGTGACGGTACAGAGTTTACTATTGGGCTGCCAACGAATTCCGCAGCTGATAGCGAAGACAAGGCCGAATCAGAGGCATGCGCCGTGTGAAAGGAGTTTTTGTGGATAAGTATACAGTTCTCTTCGTCGATGATGAACCGAACATTTTGCGCTCGCTCAAACGCATGTTCCGCTCTGAGAGTTTTGCGATCATGACCGCCGACAATGGGCGAGACGCTCTGGATATCATGAACCACAATAACATCCAGGTGCTGGTTACCGATAATCTAATGCCGGAGATGACAGGTGTGGAACTACTGAGAAAGGTAAAAGACATTTCGCCCAAGACCGTACGAATAATACTTTCCGGCCACTCAGATATGAATGCAGTACTCAATGCAGTAAACGAGGGAGAGGCCTTCCGGTTCATGCTGAAGCCCTGGAACGATCTCGATCTTAAGGCCTGTGTCTCCCTTGCCCTGGCTCACTACAAGCTGATCGAAAGCAATGATCTACTTGTGAAGGAACTTCAGGAAAAAAGCCGCCTGCTCGATACAATCCGTGCGCACCATCCCGAACTCTTCACGGCCACGCAACCACAAGATAGATATACTATTGACGACAGCAATGAAACGAACGAGATGCATACAGACGGTGGGAATCTCAAGGTAAACAAGTGATAGCCACTGCAACAGACATAATCCAGCAGCTGACAGATCTGCCCCCCTTCCCCAAAGTGACGGCCAGATTGCTGGCAATGCTTGAAGACGACTCGGTGAGTTCGTCCCAACTCGCGTCCGTCCTGTCATCCGATCCCGCCCTCACTGTCAAAGTTATCAGAATGGCCAATTCGCCGTTTTACATGCTTAGTCGTCGAGCCGAGTCAATCCAGGACGCTGTCCTTGTATTAGGCACCGGTACGCTAAAGCATCTTGCGCTGGCCGTCTCAGTGCATAAAGGGCTTTCTCAGTTCGTGCCGCGTTCTCAGCAATTCGAAATGAATGCTTATTGGAAACACTCTTATGCAAGCGCCACTGCGGCACGGCGCCTGGCCAGGACTGGAAGCCCGGAGTTGGCCGACAAAATGTACCTGGCTGGCTTAATCCACGATATTGGCAAGCTCATTCAAGGGTTCTTCTGGCCCGAAGCATGGAAGGCGGCAGTGAATCTGCTGAAGACATCGCGGCAGACATTTGAAGCCGTCGAGAAAACCTATTTTACTCTGCCGCATTTCGAAATCACAACGACGCTCTGCAAGTCATGGCAGTTTTCCGATAGTATTGTTGAGCTTCTACAGGAAATGTGGGACAACTCGGATGAAGGAACAGCGTCAATAGGCGCCATCCAGCTATCGACAGCAAACATGATCGCAAACGCTGGCGGGTTTATCTTCCCGCAGGAAGAATCGTGTCCGGACTGCGATGAAAATGGAGCCGACTTCGCTGACATGATCGACGGTCTTGCTGAAGACGTCGACCATCAACTGGCCTGCCTCGGATTGGAATGATCGGGCCGAACGAAAGAAAATAGCATGGCAGAGATTCTGTTTGTAGATGATGAGCAGCCAATACTGCGAGCGCTAAAACGGACCTTCCGGGGCTTCGAAGGCTGGACCTACCATTTTGCCGACTCGCCCCTCGAAGCGCTCAAAGTTCTGGCCGAGCATAACATCGCGGTGATTGTGTCGGATCACCACATGCCTCAAATGGATGGGGCAGAGTTTCTGTCTCGTGTCAAGCAAAAGAGGCCAAGTACAGTGCGTATCATGCTCACCGGACAGGCCAATCTCGATGCCGTTCAACATGCCGTTAATAGCGGAGAAATCTACCGATTCGTTCTCAAACCGTGGGACGACGATGAACTCAAACAACTGCTGCGAAATGCGGTCGAGTACCACAATTTCAAAGTTCACACCGAGAAACTGGCCGATGCTGCCCAATGCGACAATGTCGAGCTAATGACAAAAGCAGAGGAACTGGACCTGACCGTTCAGAAAAGGACAAAGCAGCTTTCAGACGCTCTGTTTACTGCCAAGGCGGCAAACGACAGACTACAAACAACGCTGCACCAGAGCACCAGGGCTATGGCCCTGCTCATCCAGACGGCACGTCCGGACATTGGATCACATTCCAAACGCGTGGCCGAGCACGCCCTGGCCATCGGCGCGATAATGGACTTGGACAATCAGGAAATAGAGGCTCTCGAAATAGCTTCCCTGTTGCACGACAACGGCAAGCTTGGATTCCCGGCATTCCTTATTGAGAAAAACAAGAACGACTACTCGACGCAGGAGATAGAGATATATCGCAGCCATCCTGTAGTCGGCTCCCAAAACCTTGAGCAGATTCCCGAGTATGACAATGTGTGTCAAATCATTCGTTGTCACCACGAACGATATAACGGCAAGGGCTTCCCAATCGGTCTGCGCAGCGGAGACATAACCCTGCAGGCGTATATCGTGGGTATTGCAGACGAGCTTGATCATCTGTTGACCAGGCCGAACCTTAAGGCGGATTTTGTCTTTCAGCACGCCTTCCAGACAATAGCCGATGGGGCCGATGACGAGTTTCCGGGTAAACTTACTCAAGTTGTGCTGGATTACATGGAATCGAACTGCAGAGAGACCGACGACGAAAACATGATGGCCATCGGCCTCTCGGACGTAGCGACAAACATGACTCTCGCCAGAGATATCTACAGCATGAGTGGATCACTGCTACTGGCAGCCGGTTCATGCCTGACACCGCACAACATAAAGCTGATCCGATCGATCTCCAAGGTCGACCCTGTCGCCGGAAAAATATACGTATCCCGTAAACCTCGACTGGTCACGCGGCAATAGACTGCAACATCCGCCCCTCGACATCAACTCGTCGGGCCGGTCCGTCTTCGAACCCGCCTTGACGACTGATCGAACAGGCCGTCCCCCGGCAAAGAGTCCGGGCCGCAGCTTCCTACAGCTTAACCAACTCCACTCGGCGATTGTTGGCCTTCCCTTCGGAACTATCGTTGCTGTCGATCGGCTTTGTCTCTCCGAACCCTTTGGCTTCGAGCCGATCAGCAGTTATTCCAAAAGTTGCTACGAGATAATCACGAACAGCACTGGCCCGATGTTGCGACAAAGTCATATTGTGCTCGGCACTACCGTCACTGTCGGTGTGCCCCTCAATTGACAACCTCAGATCAGAATCATCTTCAAAAAGCCGACCGATGAGTTTGAGCGTTTTGTACGACTCCCCCTTGATCGTATAGGAATCCGGATCAAAAAGTATTCCGTGCGTTACGATCTTACCGGTCTCATCGAGTTGTTCCCGCATACTCTTGCCGCCTTCTGCAAAGCGGAAGCCGCGGAAAAGCGCCGGACTGCCTTCATCGTTCCAAGGATCGACATAAACTCGAAATCCGACCGGATCAAACCCATCAACTTTGGGAACGTTAGCCACTCGTTCGTTGTCGACGTAGCACTTGATTGATCGCTTCGTAGCCATAATACGCATTGTGTGAACGCCTTTGGACAGCTCGAACGGCAGCCTCTTATCCGCCTTATTCTCTCTCAATATCCTTAGATTGGTCAGCTTGTGGTCCTGCAAAGAGAAGTGTCCGATGTTCTTTCCCGCAGCATCCACCCAGTAGATGAAAAAGTAGTCGCCGCGAGAGTCGGGGCCGTTGTCATATATTTCGAGTTCGACAGTGTACTTCTCCGGCAGAGGCGCATCGGGAGTTTTTGGGCGGACAAAACCCTTGTTTGTACACATTATCCAGTATCCCTTGCCCAGCCGAACGACCTCAAAGACACCTTTATCTAGATTCCAGCGATACGGGAACTCTCCCTCTTCTTCATCTTTCATGTCATCATAGAAAATCACTCGGTTGCCGGGAATGAAGTCGTACTTTGTGTACAGTTTCATATCTGCGGCCGGAGCAGACGGGGAAGCAGAGGATGCGGCTGGTGTAGCGGAGCCTGTCGTCTTTCCAGAAGACGTAGATTGCGTGCCGGCCGACTGGTTACCATACTGTTGTGTATACTGGCCACCGCCCTGATACCGGTAATAGTCGTCTGGTACTTCCTTGGCCACCATTTCGACAGTCTTGGCCAAAGCCGTCCTGATCGCATCTTCCATCGGCTGGTTGGAATACACGCCAAGCCCACCGACAAGGGCAACATCCTTTACCATTCCGCCGCCGGCTATGTCGGTCTTCCACTTGGTCGACTTTGCCTTAATGCTCTTTGCCTTGAGAATCCGCCTTGTGCGAATATCGATCAGTTTGATGTCGAGCCGGATTTCTGCCTTCTTCGACGACATGCCGATCTTGCCGAAAGCCTTCTTCTTCAATGCGCCCAAGCCTCCGCCTTTGCCGCCTGCATCCGGCTCGAATGCGGTTACGGAGCCGGTCACGAGCAGATCCGCCCCTTCCATCAGTCCCTTCTCAGGACCGCGCCCTTGTTCGACGTATCCCGACTGGCCCAAATCGATTTCATCGGCAAGTTCAGCAACCTCTTCCTGACTGGCCAGTACGATGAACTTCTCATTATTGGCTAAGGCCGTTGACAGCATTTCGCCGATCGACGCAGCCAAATCCCAGGGGCACTTGTCGGCCTTGGTCTTTATCTTGCCAACCGTCACACGCGCCTTGTTTCCTTGATAGGTGAGCGTCTGCTCGACGCCCGCTATCGAGCACTGGCTGGCGCAAACCACGTATACCAACAGGCATACGATTGATCGCATCATCACTGTTCGTCGCATTTTCATACTCCTCCATCCAGACACATTGCAACACTTAATAGAATCTACTAAATGATAACAACATACTCTGACCGACCGTCAATGTCAAATACGTCTGCACGAGAGCGAGGTGCTGCCATAGCCACCAATAATCGGAATAAGGCCCGGGCGTAATCGGTAACCCGCAGTGTAACAACCGCTTGGGCTATTATGGCCTACCCTCTTCCCGACCACTGTATCCATTTTGACCAATTTGGACCAGCTTTGTGCTCAACCATGCTCCTGTTCTAAGGCAATAATAGTAAGCAGCCGATCCTGGTCATTGTTGTCCATCCGCACGTGGATTCGACGCCGAAGCCCGAGCGCGTCGAGAGTCCATCCGAACAAGCCCGGACACGCTGCTCACACCGCCGCGGATACTTCGCACCCAAGGGGGGACGATGCTGATCCGAGGGGGCATCCTAGGTCGCGGGCACTTCGTACGGCTACTTGCCAATCTGTCTATTCGCGCTAAGATCATCATCAGTTCAACATTCACCCTGTTCCTTATCGTCGCCTTCATCATGGTCTATTACCCGATCCAGGCCAAAAGAACGGCGTATTCGAACCTGCGTCAGAAGGACCAGAGTCTGGCTGAGATGTTGGCTCTGGGAGTTGCCCTCAGCATGGCACGCGGCGACTCTGCCGGGGTTGAAGAAACAGTCAATTGGGCAGGTCGCGACAGAACAATTACTTACGCACTGGTCCTCGATCAGCAGGGCGGTTTGATAGCATCGTACAATTCCGAGGGACTGAAAAACAACCTTGATCACCTGATGACCTTGCACGAAGTTGTCGAATCAGACAGCCTCGCCTTCCACGCCGTCCAGACAAACGTTAGTTACAACAATGTCGACTACGGACAGCTTTTTCTTGGCAGCTCTCTGGATTATCTCCACATGGATATCAGGCAGGCGATCCAAATAACTGTCAAGGTGAGCCTCGCAATCCTCTTGGCGGGCATCGTTGTAGCTCTTCTCTTGAGCAAGATGATAACTACCCCGCTCGTGCGGC
Organism: Candidatus Zixiibacteriota bacterium; assembly: GCA_046754125.1. Taxonomy (GTDB): domain Bacteria; phylum Zixibacteria; class MSB-5A5; order GN15; family FEB-12; genus JBHHVC01. The sequence continues at coordinate 1,703 of JBHHVC010000127.1, read as the reverse complement.
TAAAGGACGCCGCCGTTCGCATGGCACAAGGTGACCACAATATTGAGATCCCGATCTCGTCCAACGATGAAGTGGGCGCGCTCGGATCGGCGTTCAATGCTATGGCCGACAATGTGCGCCTTGCCATCAATGACCTCACCGATAGCAAAGAACGCAGCCGTCTGATAATCGAAACAGCCGCAGACGCCTACGTAAGTGTCGACGAATCAAGGAACGTCATTGAATGGAATGGCCAGGCCGAGACGCTGTTTGGATGGCAACGCAGTAATGCGATAGGGAAACCCTTGTCTCAGTTGATCCTGCCTGAATTGACGAGTACGGCTCATATTGACGATCTGAGAAAGTTCTGCCAGGCTGGCGAATTCCCTGTGCTCAATCGTACTGTTGAAACAGTCGCTCGTCGGCGGGAGGGCGGGGAGTTTCCGGTGGAATTGACTGTCTGGCCTGTCACGAGCAGCACAGAGGGCTGCCTCAATGGTTTCATCCGTGACATCTCAGAACGCCGCAAGGCGGAAATAGCACTACGCGAGAGTGAAAGGAAATACCGTCAACTGTATCAACTATCCCCGCTTGGCATTGCAGTCTGGGATACCGACGGTCGGTATAAGTACGTCAATACAGCATACTGCAAGACCTATGGTCACCCTGAGGAGTACTTCGTGGGAAAGAGATATCTCGACATAATTGTACCCGACGACCGCCGCGCTGAGGAGTTTGACCATCTTGTCTCTCTGGTTCGAGAGCAGCCCCCCTTGGCCCCGTTTGATACGCTCGACCTCCGCTCCGACGGCTCCTTCATGAGCGTGTATTATCGCATTGATTATACCCGGGACGAAAACCAGCAACTCACCGGCTTCATTGTGTGCTGCGATGATATCACCGAACGCCTGCAAGTCGAAGCGGAAGCCATTAAGACCGAGAAACTGCAATCGATTGGGATTCTGGCCGGCGGAATTGCACACGACTTTAACAATCTCCTTGCCGGAGTGATCGGAAACATAAGCCTTGCCTGCGACGAAACAGACCCTGACACTATCACAGAACTCCTGGACGAAGCAACAACGATCGCCTTACGAGCCAGCAAGTTGACAAAGAAGCTTCTCACCTTCTCCGAGGGCGGTAGTCCCATCATGAGACTCGCGGACATATCCGCCGTAGTGCGAGAATCGGCGAACATTGCGGCAGAGCATTCATCGGCTCGTTTGGAATTCTACCTCCCGGAGAATCTGGACAAAGTTAGAATTGACACTGAGCAGATGGCGGAAGTGATTCAGAATCTCGTTGTCAACTCCTGCAACGCCATGCCAAAGGGTGGAAAGATAACCTTTGAAGCAAGCAACATCACCATTGATCGCGGAATGCCTCTGACTACGCCGGCAAAAAAATGCGTCAAACTGGTCGTGACAGATGAAGGTGTCGGCATCGCACCTGAACACATAGATAAGATATTTGAACCCTACTTCACTACCAGGCAGGATATTGGGCACGGTCTTGGCCTTGCAATCGCAGATTCTATCGTAACAAAACATGGCGGACGTATGAAGGTCGAATCCGAACCTGATAAGGGCGCGATCTTCTGCATACTGCTACCTGCTCTGCCGGACACTATTCACGCCAGCGGCAGCGTATCAATAGAAGATTTGTCAGAATGGGAAAACTGCGGCGATCGAAAAACAAGGGTTCTGTTGATGGAGCCAGACGAT
>JBHHVC010000126.1:0-7985 GCA_046754125.1 Candidatus Zixiibacteriota bacterium | reverse complement strand
CTTCGCGTGGGACGGACCCTACTAGATCGTATATGAGTCCCCCGACAGTGTCGTTTTCATCAAGGGGATGATCGGTCTGCAGGCGATGCTGTTGTTTGTCCAGCGGATAGCCTGCGTTCACGAGGAGGACACCGTTGTTCAGCTCAGTGAGTTCGGCAGGTTCACGGTCGTGCTCGTCCTGAATCTCTCCAAATATCTCTTCGATAATGTCTTCGAGAGTTACCAATCCGGCCACGCCGCCATATTCGTCAACAACTACAGCCATATGCTGACGACGCTGCTTGAACTCGCTAAGCAATTCGCCAATCACTTTTGTACCGGGAATGAAGAAGGGTTTGCGCAGGTAGGCGGATGTTGTGAATTCTTCGCCTGAGGCGGGAAGGTTGCTGAACAGATCTTTCACGTATATCAATCCGGCCAGCTTGTCGATAGTCCCGTCGTAGACTGGATAGCGCGAATGGCCGTCACGAAGGACAAGCTGTCGAATCTCATCCAGACCCATAGACTTTTCTATGCCGACTATGTCCACGCGAGGGACCATTATTTCTCGCACAAGTGTTTGATCGAGTTGAAAGATCTGCCCAATCATTTCCTTCTCGTTTTCTTCGACTATGGTCTCCGAAATACCTGCATCTTCGGCCAGAGTCTCGATTGCACGTTCGACGATTTCCTCTTTGTCTTCTTCAGCGATGGGGTCGTCCGATAGTTTTCGTCGTGCAGCTTTGCGATAAACGTTGATTACCGGCAGGAAGATCGTGTACACTACTGTAACGATCCAGAGATTGCGCGCCATCTGGGGGCTGAACGCTTTCCTCGATGACCGGCGGGGCAAGTATTCCAGCATGAAGATGTAAGCCAGCCACACAATGCCCAGTCCGACAGCCTGAGCATACGGTGCTGCCATTGGCCAACCGGCTACGGCGTTCCCGAGCGCCTCAAGGGTAACTGCGCTAACCACGACGAGTACAAACGACTTGTATACTACTGCGATTTGCCGGAAAGACCTTGGATCGCCAGAGAGTCTGTGTAACAATCGACGGCGACTTCGAGTGGCGCTCGAAAGCAGTGTCTCCAGATCGTCGGGGTCGACATATACAACAAGTGAATAGAGAGCGACCACATACCCGGTCGCGAAGCAGACGCCAATAATGAGTAAGTGAAGCAGGGCCATCATCGCGGAGTCACCATCATTGGTTGGTAACAGGAATTTGGGGAAGACGGCCTAATTTTTGTGGGCGGCAGACCTCCGGTTTGCCCCATGACATCAACCGCGCAGGGGCGAAATACCATAGGAAGAAACCCACCCGGAGGGCTTATTGATAAAGATCTATCATCAGCATTGCAGGCTGGTCGCAGGACATTCGTCCGATGGACTCCCGTTTTCACGGGAGTGACGTAAAAGACACTATCCGTAGCAGTCACACTTGCTTCCCCTCTGTCATGCCTGCTTCCTTGGGAGGTCTGGTGCCCGTGGAATGAATGGATTCATTGGTCTGCCATTCGGGTGAGCTCCGCTGACCCCAGATAGTAATCCTGCCGGGCCATCATTCGTGCTTCTTCTGCTTTGGTTTGATGGTCGTATCCGCACAGGTGCAACAGGCCATGACAGACAAGCCGCATGATTTCGGCCTGTCGGGCTTGTCTTTGAGCAGTGGGTATGGATATATATATTTCGCCCAGAACCGATTCCGGCTCATCTGGGTCATCCATATTGAATGAGAGCACGTCGGTTGGTCGATCGATGTTTCTAAACTGACGATTGAGCGACCGAATACGACTGTCGCCGGCAAAGACAAGATGAACAGAGTTGGGAGTACTACTCCTGAGCTCCTGTGCCACTATTGTGGATGCAAGCGCCTGAAGAAGTCGCCGCGGGACTCGGCATCGTACCGTTTTGAAAACGACAAGCGTCATTCGGCTTCCTGGCCGCCTATTTTCCCGGGATAGGCAATGCGGCGATGGAACACGCCGATCAGCACTTTGGAAAAAGCTTCCTTGATTCGTGCCAGGTCCCGCAGAGTCAAAGGACATTCGCTTAGCTCTCCCGATTCAAAGCGGTCATTGATAATTCGCTGAATCAGGTTTTCTATCCTCGCCGGCTTGGGGTCTTCGAGTGTTCTGCTGGCCGCCTCAACGGCATCGGATAGCATAGCTATACCCGTTTCTCGCGTCTGTGGTTTTGGTCCGGGATACCTGAACTTGTTGATGTCCACTTCCCCTGAGGATTGCTTGACGGCTCGGTCGTAGAAATACGTTTGCACAAGGGTGCCGTGGTGCTCCTCAATGAAGTTCAGTACATCGTCCGGGATACTCGCTTCCTCTCCAAGCTTGCGTCCCTTTTTCACATGGGACGATAGAACCAGCGACGACATCGATGGTGTGAGCATATCATGTCGTGATTTGACGCTCAACTGGTTCTCAACATAGTATTCGGGGATCTCTATCTTGCCAATATCGTGGTAATATGCCCCCACCCGGGCCAGCAGAGCGTTTGCCCCAATGGCCTTGGCACCCGCTTCGGTGAGGTTACCAACCAGAATCGAATGGTGGTAGGTTCCGGGGGCCTCAATGGCCAGGCGCTTGAGCAGCGGGTGGTTCAGGTCGGAAAGCTCCAGCAGAGTAATATCTGTTGTGATTCCGAACAATGATTCGAACAACGGCAAAAGGCCGATGGTGAGAAAGGCCGACAGAACTGCGTTTAGCAGCCCGTATCCAATCTCGGTTGGCAACTCATCGGTAGTAGTAAGCTTCATCATCTCAACAAGGAAAATGAACAGGACCATCGTTACAGCAACGGCCAGCATAATGCGGAAGAAATGCGATCGGCGGCGCACCTGTTGCGCTGCGAAGCATGCGACAGTGCCTACGCTGATTGTCATGAGCGTCACCGGAAAGCTGAATCTGTTGATCAATCCGAGAAGCAGGGCCAAAACCAGCGTCGACAACAGGCCGACTTCTGCATCGAACAAAATGGTGACCATGATGGGCAGAATCGCAATTGGAAAGAGGTAGATCGACAGTTCCCATCGCACTGCGACAAGATGCACCAGAAACAACTGCGCAGTGAAAACCATCAGCAAGGCAACGAGTTTTGGATTCGAATTAAAAACGTCCTGTCGAAATGCACGCAGGAAAAGATAGAGCGCGAGGAAGCAGATCAGCACCAGCGCTATTCGAATAAGAACGGGCAGCAAAGATACGATTATTCCTTCGCCGGAAGCCTGGATACGCAGTATCCTTGCCATCTCGGAGAGAATGTGCGCCTGCCTTTCGCTCACCCGATTTCCGTTGCGCACGATTATATCACCGGCGCTGACCACCTCTTTAACGCCGGATATCGCGTCAAGCTCCCGGGCGAGCCGCCGAGTATGTTCGGCCACATTGACTCGCAGGTTTGGTTGAATGAATGTCCGGCCGATCAGGTAGTAGTATTCAACATCGATTGCGTCCCGGTCGGCCAGTCGATTTAGCGCTGTCAGCAGTCGAGCATTGGCGGTTGCGATATGCAGAAGACGTTGGCGAGAATGAATCGACTCCCTGTCTCCTCGGCGAACCAAAACACTGCGCGCGCGCTCGTCCGACAAAGAGTTAACGGACGGAAGAACACCCGGATTGTAGATTTCTTCGGTATAGATCTTTCTTAGGCGTTCGTGCACGAGGTCAAGGCTGTCGATGGCGAATGATTGCCGAATAGCTGATTCCGGAAGCAGCGCAAAGCGGGATGACACGGCTGCAACCTGCCTCTCAATCTGTTGTGGCTCCAGCGTGTCGGTCGCTAATCGCACCGAATCGACAGTATCAAAAAGGGCCTTGAGTGACGCAAATGCGCTTTGAATGATCGTAGTGTCGACATCGATCACCGGCGGCGTTGACAACCGGACAACGTCTTGCTCGTCAGCAAGCTCTTGCTCCGTCTTGAAGACCGTTACCTGAAACGGTGAAATTATGTCCTTGAGGGATACTTCGCCCTTACGGGGCATGTCGAGCGGATCATAGAGGTCTTCACCCGGGTAAAAGACTCCAATGATTACGGCTGTCAGACCAAGGATTATCGGCCTAAGCAGCAGTGACGCTCGTGAAGGCGGTTCTACCCGCCTCGCCTCGCTTCTTACCTTGAAGAGCTTTAGTATGCGTCGCTTCAGTTGTAAAAGAATTGAAAACATACGGCGAACATCCGTTTCGCCTTATTTCCTTCGTCTTGGTCTCTCGACCTTTTCATAAGCCTTGATAATCTTCTGCACCAGTCGGTGACGAATGACATCTCTTTCCGAAAGGTAAACAAACTCAATGCCATCTATTCCTTTGAGTATTTTCTGGACGGAGATCAATCCAGATCCGCGGCCATCGTCAAGGTCTATCTGGGTAATGTCTCCAGTTATGACCGCCTTTGAATCCTCGCCGATACGGGTCAGGAACATCTTCATCTGGGCGTTGGTTGTGTTTTGCGCTTCGTCGAGCACAACAAATGCTTCGTTCAGCGTCCTGCCGCGCATAAAAGCGAGCGGAGCGATCTCGATAACACCCATTTCCAGTAGCTTGCGGGTTTTGTCAGGTTGCATCATATCATAGAGAGCATCGTAGACCGGTCTCAAGTAGGGATCAACCTTGGCACGCACGTCCCCCGGAAGGAAGCCCAATGATTCGCCAGCTTCCACCGCAGGGCGAGTGAATACAATGCGATTGACCCGTTTGGCCTTTAGCTCAGCCACTGCCATAGCGACGGCCAGATAGGTCTTTCCGGTACCGGCAGGACCGATCGAGAAGACAATATCGCAGCGGCCGACGGCCTCGACATATTTGGTCTGCCCGACTGTTTTTGGCTTTATCGATTTCTTCAGCGAGTTGGTAAGCAACGCTTCGGTAGATATCATTGCAGCCGGGCCAAAACCGTTCTCCTGGACCATTGTAATTGCATAGGTGACATATTGCTCGGTGATAAAGTCGCCCTGCCGGATCCGACTAACCAGATCGTCCAGCAGACGGACCACGCGGTCGGCGTCATCCTTGTCTCCCTCGACCACAACCTTATCGCCGCGCGCTATAATCTTACTGCTGAAGTGCGCTTCAATCAAACGAAGAAACACTTCGTTCTGGCCAAAGAGCAATCGCTGGTCAATACCGTCGACGCTGATTACCGAGGAGATGGTTTCCCGATCGTTCAAGTGCTATTTCCCGCCTTCCTCTATACTGTCGACAATAGTCAGCCCCAGTTCAGCAAGTTGTTCGCTGTCGATTTGGGAAGGAGACCCGTCCATCGGTGAGGCGGCGTTAGTGCTTTTGGGAAACGCTATTACATCCCGAATAGAATCGCAACCGGCCAGCAACGTTATCAGACGGTCCAGCCCCAGCGCAACTCCCGCGTGCGGCGGAGCACCGTACTCCAGTGCACGAAGCAGGAAACCGAACATTCGTTCGGCGCGATCATCATCGATGCCGAGTATATTCAATATCTTAGTCTGCAACTGGCGGCGATCGATCCGTTGGCCACCGGAGCCGATCTCGCTGCCGTTGATAACGAGGTCGTATTGCTGTGCCTGTGCCTTTCTCCACGGATGATTTGGGTCGTGCACAGGTATGTCCGTAACAAATCCGTCGTCGATCAAACCAAGATGTTCCTCCACAGGATGCGAGACAATGTTGTGCATTGCAGAGAAAGTCCCGGTGTCATCGTCGAAGTCAAACATCGGAAATCCGGTAACCCAGAGCGGCTGAAATGTGCTGTCATCTATCAGGTTATGGCTTCGCCCGAGATGCAAACGAAGCTGTCCAAGTATTGCTTCAGCTTTCATCTTCTTATCTGATACGATAAACAGGGCGTCCCCGGTATTGCAGGCCGCCTTTTGGCACAATTGTTCTTTCACATCTTCACCGATGAACTTGAGAATAGGCGACTTGTCTCCGCTTTCTGAGCGTAGAACGTACGCAAGGCCACCGGCGCCATGTTTCCTGGCCAACTCAGTCAGTCCGTCGATTTGCTTTCGCGAGTAGCTTCCGCCGTTCGTCAGCACTATTGCCTTGACCACACCGCCTGCCGCAACATTTTCCGCAAACAATTTGAATCCGCAGCCGGCAACCTCGTCGGTCAGATCGACTATCTCCATTGCGAACCGAAGGTCGGGCTTGTCGATTCCCCATCGCGTCATCACTTCGTCAAAGGTGTAGCGCGGAAAGGGTGTACTCAGGTCAACATCGATCAGAGTCTTAAACAGGCTCTTTATCATCGACTCAATCACTGCAAAGACATCGTCGGGCGTTGCGAATGACATTTCCATATCTATCTGCGTATGCTCCGGCTGGCGGTCGGAGCGGAGGTCTTCATCGCGAAGACAACGGGCTAGTTGAAAATACCTGTCGAACCCGGCAATCATCAGGATTTGCTTATACAACTGTGGCGACTGTGGCAGCGCGTAGAAATGTCCTTTTTGTACTCGGCTCGGCACAACATAGTCACGCGCACCTTCGGGAGTCGACTTTATCAAGAGCGGAGTATCGATTTCGTAGAAACCGAGTTCACTGAGATGGTTGCGCACGCACATAGACGCGTCATGGCGCAGCTTGAGATTCTGCTGCATGGGAGCACGACGCAGGTCCAGGTAGCGGTGTTCCAGTCGCAGGAGTTCGCCGGCGTTTGGGTTGTCGACTATTTCAAATGGCGGAGTCTTCGATTCCGAGAGAATATGAAATTCCACTGCGTTGACTTCAATAGCGCCGGTCGGCATGTTTTTGTTAGCAGTCCCTTCCGGACGTTCCTGCACGACACCTGAGACTGCAACAACGAACTCATGGCGGGCGCGATTTGCCTCGGCGAGCATACTGGAATCGAATGTCTCGGGATTTATGACGACCTGGGTAAGGCCGTAGCGGTCGCGCAAGTCTATAAAAAAGAGGCCGCCCAGATTGCGATAGCTGTTGACCCAGCCGTTGAGACGGACACTGTTTCCGACATCGGCGGCGCGTAATTCGCCGCAAGTGTGTGTTCGTTTTAGTTCTGTAAAAGCGGCCAAACAGCCCTCGTAACTCAATGTTTCTTATCTTCTTATCGGCATCCGAGAGATTTCGTTTATCTCCGGAAGTGCCTGAGAATCGGTCGGAAAGCTACGCCAACTACGGGGGAAAGTCAAGAAGGAGAAAGGGCTGCACCTGGTCGCTTTTCGTGGGAGGCAGATGTCTTTCCCTTAGGAGTTTCTGATGTCAAGCAGCAGACCGGAGGTCTGCCAGCCACAGGAGATCAGTTTACGGGTAACAGATTGCCCACTTTCTCCCAGCTCGGATCCGGTTCAAGAACCACAGTGATGATTACGCTGCTTCCTTGAATATCCATGCTCATTCCCTCGCTGGCAAGCTCTGCCTCCACCTGCTTGGGGCTGAGCTTATAGAGACCGCCAGAGATAGCATCTACCGCGAGTCCGATCAATCCACCAAATACAATGTTACCCCACACCCAGCCACTGGTTGACCTTGTAAGAGTGGCGTCGAACGGCTGGTACCCGTCCAAAGCGAAGTGTACTATGTGCGTGTCTTTTCTGGAGAGGTTGGCTACAACGGGTGTGGTGCCAAACACTTGATTGTCGATAGTGACTATAGCTCCGGTAGGTTGGCTCTGAATTCCTATCTCCTGTGATGTGCCGTGCATGATGGTTGCACATCCAAGAAACACGACAGTTGCCAGCAGGAGGACGATGGCCCCCGCTCCAATCATGTAGTTCCTTTTCGATGTTTGCATTTCATTCTCCTCTACCTAATAGTTTTCGTTGCCTCAATAATGATACGGCTCACCTGCGCCCGTGCCAGAACCACGGTCTCACTTTTGGGAGATCTTGCTATCTAAGAGTATTCCCTCCAACCATAGAGATTGTTTTGTGCTTATCTTGTTAGAGGTAACAAGATACTGACCCCATCCCAATAGCTGTCAAGCGAAAAGTGGAACTATCTTGCTCTTTTTCTTCAGGAAGTCTGTATTGCAGCGAATAAGGACTGCTTTGCTC
>JBHHVC010000125.1:0-8012 GCA_046754125.1 Candidatus Zixiibacteriota bacterium | reverse complement strand
GCAGGTAGCAACAGCGCCTGTAAACCACAAGTCCCCGTTGTTCGCGAAGGAGTTGCTGGAAAAGGCGATTTCCTCTGCAGGCATTGACGGAGCCCTCTTCGTCAATACCGAGGGGCTGGTCGTTGAAAGTGAATGGACGCTTCGCCTCGATTCCACCGTGTGTGGGGCTACCTTGAGCGACGTGGTCAACGCCCTCAACGAGGAACTGCTGCGTAGCGCCTTCGGATGCATTGAGACTATTTTGATCGAAACAGACCCATATACTTTTTTTATGGCCAGAGTTTCAGATGGCGTACTGCTGTTTGTCGCCAATACCTCAGCCAATCTGGGGTCACTACGAATGAGAGTTGAAAACCTGCTGGGTCGGTATCGACCACAGAACGAGGACTGAGAATATGGAAGTACCCGGACGTATTACACGGCAGGTCTTGCTGTTTTCGCTATCGGTGCTGATCGTTCCTATGATCCTGTTCCCTGAACAGTTGGGGACCAGCTTGGCGAGGGCCTCTTTGTTGAATGCCGTTTACGAGTTGGTTTTCTACGGCATAGTCATTTTTTTCTTTGACCGCACTCGTACGCTTGCTCAGCTTGTTCAGTCGGCCGCAATGTGCCTGGTATATCGGCTGGCCCTCGGTGGATCATTCGGGTTATTAATTGCAGGCGCCTACTCGATGAATATCGTAATCTCTACGACTTTTGGAATGTCCAGTTATCTGCCGGCTATCCTTCTACACATTGCCGTGACACCGTTTATTCTTCGACCGGTGTTAGTACCGGAACAGCGAATGCGGCGGCAGTTTCCTGCTCAGAAGGCAGGGACGCAGCATTCCAACGAGCGGTTCGAGGCGGGCATGACTTCAATCGCTGCCTCAAAAGCAAAGGGATTCACAGGGGAGCCAGCCGTCACGGCAATGCCGAAAGGTGCTTCGCCGTCACTTGATAGCTCTGCACTGAAAGGCTCGAAAACCGACATCGAAAAGACCGAACAGATTGGGCTCTCAGCAGCCGATGCCAACGGGTTCGATAAGGTCACCAGTTACGTCGGGGAGCACAGTTCAGTGAATCTCGCAGCCATCATCGATCATGAGGGCCTGCTCATGTCACATTTTCAACGCGGTCCCGTTCCGTCTGAAGATATTGCTCCTTACGGTCTGGCCCTGCTGCAACAGAGTGAGACGGTTACCTTCCGTGCCGGATGGGGCGCGGTGGAGAGGGTCGACCATGAGTTGCTTGGGCACCGTGTGGTGGCTGCTCGAGTCGGGGAGTTAGTACTCGTAGTCATTGCAGAACGACAGAGTGACGATCTTCTGAACATTCGTATTCGTAAAGCTTTGGAAATGACTGCCAGATACATGGCCGAGCGATATGGTCCCCAGGTTAATGAAAACACGGAGAAATCATATGTATGAAGTACTGAGTGAACTGAACAAGACATCCGGAATCACCGGATCGATGGTTGTCGGAAACGATGGTATTGTCATTGCGGCGGACCTGGCAACTGAATTTGAAGGGGATACCGTTGGTGCGCTTGCGGCATCGATAAGTGCAAACATTCAGAAATCCCTGGACCGCCTTCAGTCAAGTCCCCTGAAGCAGGTAACCATCGAGGCTGATGACGGCAAGCTGTTTTTTACCGACGCAGGACTCGGATTGCTGGTGGTGACGACCGAAAAGGACGTAAACATCGGCCTTATCCGACTGGAAATCAAAAGTGCTGTTGGCAATCTGAAAACATCCGGGTGATCCGGAATACTCCTGATGAGATAAGAGGCTATGGTATCAATCAACTATTCCTCCCGCGAGGTATGCTGCAAAATCGTCTACTACGGTCCTGGTTTGTCGGGGAAGACGACCAACCTCCAGTACGTACACGAGAAAGTGCCGTCCAACACTCGGGGCAAGCTGATTTCACTGGCTACGGAATCCGACCGAACATTATATTTTGACTTCCTGCCAATCAATATTGGCAGCATAAATGGCTTTGCCGCAAAGTTTCAATTGTACACGGTGCCCGGGCAAGTCTATTACAATGCAACGAGGAAACTGGTGTTACGTGGTGTTGATGGTGTAGTGTTCGTGGCAGACAGCCAGAGAGACAAGCTCGACGAAAACATCGAATCACTATCTAACCTGGAAGAAAATCTGATCGAATACGGCTACGCAGCCGCCGAACTCCCATTGGTGATCCAGTATAATAAGCGAGACCTGCCCGGTGCGATGTCGATCCAGGAATTGGAAAAAGAACTCAATACCTTCGGGCGCCCATATACCGAAGCGTCAGCGTCTCTCGGCAACGGTGTCTTCGACACCCTCAAGTTGATCATAAAGCTCGTACTTGAAAAAGCAAAAAACAGTAATGCGCAGGCCGGCCAGCGACGAGCGACGCCCGTCGCTGAAAAGACAGAGGCACAGAGTTCGTCTCCAACCCCGCAGCCAGCATCGGCGCCGTTTTCAGCACCTATACCAGCTCCTGTTGTAACACCCGTACAACTGGACACGAGTCCCCAGCAACCGCAAAGGGTGTCGGTAGCGGCAGCCCATGCAGCGGAACCGAACCGGGCAATCGATGCGCCGGTCATTACTGAAGCTACGTCTACCAGTGCGCCGGGACGTCAATTCAGGCCGTATCCCGGAAGTCCTGAAAGCGGTCGTGATAAGCGAATATCGCCTTCCTCGTTCTCTCCGGGTCGCAGCGATGATATCGGAGACAGTGCGTTGGAAAAGAAAGTGATTGAGCAGGAAAAGCGTAACCCGATCGACAGTGGTCAGTCGATGTCAGGTCCCATGATGGCACCGTCGCGACGCCGTCGCAAGACTGAAAAGAAACGAGGATTCTTTAAGCGATTGTTCGGCTTGAAGTAGCCGGCAAGGAGGCTTTTATGTCTGATGACAATCTGGTTATTTACGAGGAAGAGATTAAGCAGATCGAGGCGATGATCGCCAAGATGCTCAAAGGAGCAGAGGCCAAATGTGCGCTGCTGGTTGACAAGGACGGTCACCTCATTTCCCGTCAGGGGTTCACTCATTCGCTGGACACGACCGCTCTCGCAGCGCTGTTGGCGGGGTCGTTCGCATCGACCAAAGAGATCGCCCGTTTGGTGGGTGAGCCGGAGTTTTCGGTGCTGTTTCACCAGGGAACAAAGGACCATATCCACATGTCGCTGGTAGGGGATCGATCCATTCTGGTCGTGATCTTTGACGATCGCACTACTATCGGCATGGTACGGTTGTATGCCAAGGAAACTGCCATAGAGCTGGCCGCGGTTTTTGAAAAGGTCAAGGCAAGTGCGAGTCAAGGTGCTACGGGCGGAGTATCGGGCGACTTTGCAAGCCAGGCTGAAGACAAACTGGATGATATTTTTCAGGACTAATTAGTCGCGCCTTCCTCGATCGCTTCAAGCTCAGAGGAGGACAGAAACGGGAAAGTACACAGGCTTTTGCAATGTCGGCAGAACTTGGATCCATTTTAGTCAGGGCAGGCAAGATCACACAGGATCAGGCCGACAAGGCCATGAATCTTGTCAAGGATCGTAAGAAGAAATTTGAAACTGCCCTCGTTGAAATCGGGGCCGTCGGATCGGAAGACGATCTTGCCAAATTTGTAGGCAAACATCTCAAGATCGGTGCCCTGCGTCTTGGGGATATCGAACTCAATCCCGAAGTCGTAAAACTCATTCCCCTCGACATCGCTCGCAAGTTCAAAGTTATCGCCGTATCCAAGCTGCACAAGACGCTGCTGGTTGCGATTAGTGATCCCAACAACATCTACGTTCTCGATGCAATCAAGTTCATCACGGGGTGCACCGTGCAACCGGTCATCTCGCCGGAGAAAGCCATCGACAAGGCTATTGAGGCGTACTATACGGATTCTGGGGGCCTATCGGAGATCGTCAAGGGGCTTGAGGATGATCCCGATCTGGAAGTAGTCTCGGCTGAAGAGGGACCAAGCGAAAGTGATCTGTTGTCGGCTATCCAGGATAAGCCGCTGGTTAAGCTGGTGGATTCCATTATCGGTGATGCCATCCGTACGGGTGCTTCGGATATTCACATAGAGATGTATGAAAAACGCATCCGAGTTCGATACAGAATTGACGGAGATCTTCGTGAGATGCAGCCGCTGCCGTTCAAGTACCGGGCAGCCATTATTTCGCGAGTGAAGATCATGGCCGAGCTGGACATTTCGGAGCGGCGGCTTCCCCAGGATGGGCGCATCAAAATAAAGCTCGCGGGCCGCACAGTCGACCTTCGCGTGTCGGTTCTGCCAACAATCTTCGGTGAAAAGGTTGTTATGCGAATTCTTGATCCGCTTGCCCTGATGGTCGACATGACCAAGCTGGGCTTCAGGGAACAGGACCTCGAGAGATTCAACGAGAAGATTCATTCGCCATTTGGCATCATCCTGGTCACTGGACCCACCGGATCGGGCAAGACAACGACTCTGTATTCAGCCTTGAAGCAGATCAACACAATCGATGTTAATATAATGACTGTCGAAGACCCGGTCGAGTTCAACTTTGACGGGATCAATCAAGTCGCCGTTCGATCCGAGATTGGACTTACTTTTGCCACCGCTTTGCGCTCATTCTTGCGGCAGGATCCGGATATTATCATGGTCGGTGAAATACGTGACGGGGAAACGGCCGAAATCGCTATTCGTGCTGCCCTCACCGGTCACCTCGTGTTTTCCACACTGCATACTAATGACGCCCCCTCGTCGATAAATCGTCTTGTGGATATGAATGTGCCCGGATATCTGGTGGCTTCGGCAACACGCCTGATAATGGCTCAGCGAATGATGCGCAAAATCTGTCAGTCCTGCAAAGAAGAGGTCAATCTTAGCGCTGAGCAAGTCGAAAGCCTCAAAGTCTCACCCGAGGTCGTTCGAGGGATTCGCGCTTTTCGCGGCCGCGGCTGCGCCGAATGCGGAAACACCGGTGTTGCCGGCCGATCAGGGATATTTGAGGTGATGCCAATTACTGCAGAAATCGAGCAGCTTATTCTCAACTCGGCCACTGATGTCGAGATTCGCCACGCTGCTTTGGAGCAGGGAATGTTCAGCCTGCGAATGGCTGCTGTGGAAAAGATGATCAGCGGAATGGTGACCATCGAAGAAGTGTTTGCCACGACCTCGGTTTCAGAATAGTCTGTAGTTCAGTGCCTTATCGTTCAATAGCTTACCGACCCCTTTTCAGTAGTTTGTAGTCAAGTCCTGAGCCTTCCTTCCGATAATACTGATATCGCTTACAATGGGCGGCTTTCTGGGACCTTGATGGAGATACACATGATTTCACTACGAGAACTTTTGGAACAGATGGTTAAGCATGATGCATCCGATCTACACCTGACCGTCGGATCGCCGCCGGTGGTGCGGATCGATGGCAAACTGCAACGTCTTCAGTTTGACCGACTAACTAGCGAGCAGACCAAGAAACTTGCGTACTCAATGCTCAATGAAAAGCAGCGTCTGAAATTCGAGCAGAATTCGGAACTGGATTTTTCCTTCGGCATCGAGTCGATGAGTCGCTTTCGATGCAACGTGTTTATGCAACGGGGTAATATCGCTGTTGCCCTACGCCAGATTCCGTACAAGATACGGACGTTCCAGGAACTCGGTCTCCCCAAGTGCGTAGCAGATTTATCCAAACTCCCGCGCGGTCTCATACTGGTAACCGGACCGACCGGATCGGGCAAATCCACGACATTGGCGTCCATTATCGACAAAATCAACAAGGAACGGCCGGTACATATCATAACGGTCGAAGATCCAATCGAATACCTGCACCGTCATCAGATGGCGCTGATAAATCAACGCGAGGTCTATTCTGATACTGAATCCTTCCAGACTGCGCTAAAATATGCGTTGCGTGAGGATCCGGACGTCGTGTTGATAGGCGAGATGCGCGATCTTGAAACGATGGAGTCGGCCCTGGCCATTTCCGAAACCGGCCACCTCGCCTTTGCGACCTTGCATACCAATTCTGCTGCCGAGTCGATCAACCGGATTATTGATGCATTCCCCACTAATCAGCAGGAACAGATTCGAGTGTCGTTGTCGTTTTCACTTCAATCAGTCATTTCGCAATCGCTGATCCCTCGAATCGGTGGCGGGCGGATCGCAGCACTAGAAATACTGATTGTTACTCCTGCCATCAGGGCGCTGATTCGAGACGACAAGATTCATCAGATGTACTCCATGATTCAGTCCGGGCAGAAGTACGGCATGAAAACAATGAATCAATCACTGAGCGAGTTGTACTCGACAGGAAAAATATCGATCAATGATGCTATGGGCTTCAGCCATAACTCTCAAGAATTGAGCGAGATGATAGCGCGCGACAAAACCCCCGCGTTTAGCTGAGGTACGCCGAAAGGAGCAGATAGATGTCCGAATTTGAATACAAGGGAAAGACACTCGCCGGGGCGGCGGTAAGCGGTACCCTTAAGGCAAAGAGTCGCGCTGATCTCGAGCGGGTTCTTCGCCAGAATCGGATTCTGGTGACTTCCATCACGAAGAAAGCGCCTGAAATAAATATCAGATTCGGCACAGGTATTAAGAAAGTCGAGGTATCCCGATTCACGCGCCAGTTTGCAACAATGATCGGAGCTGGGTTGCCTATGGTACAGTGTCTCGAGATTCTTGGTAGCCAGATGGAAAACAAGGAACTGGCCAAGATCGTCGGGCAGGTGAGAGAAGCGGTGCAGGGGGGGGCGACCCTGTCCGAGGGACTGGCCCGGCACCCCAAGGTCTTCGACATGCTCTACACCAACATGGTCGAAGCCGGCGAAGTCGGGGGCGCGCTGGATGCCATTCTTGTGCGGCTGGCCATTTATCGCGAAAAAGCAGACCAGTTGGTGCGCAAGGTCAAGGGAGCGATGGTCTATCCGTCTGTGATAGTCGTCGTTGCAGTGGCTGTCACACTTGGCATGTTGACCTTTATCGTGCCCGTCTTTGCAAAAATGTTCAGTGGGCTGAACGCGGAACTTCCAGCCCCTACACTTCTTGTTCTGGGCGTCTCAAACTTTTTGCAGGCCAACTTTCTCTATCTCTCGATCGGACTAATTGGACTTATTGTGCTTTTTGTCTGGTGGAAAAGAACGCCGGCAGGCAACCTCATTTTCGATACAGTCATGCTCAAGACTCCGGTCTTCGGTACCCTTCTCCGAAAATCGGCGGTTGCGCGTTTTACCAGGACTCTTGGTACATTGTTGGCGTCGGGAGTGTCGATTCTCGACGCTCTTGACATCACCGCGCGTACTGCCGGTAACATGGTCATCTCCAACGCCATTAGTAAGTCTGTCTTGTCCATTGCCGAGGGTGATACTATCACAGCGCCGCTAAGAGAGTCCGGCGTCTTTCCGGCTATGGTAACACAGATGATAGCTGTGGGCGAAAAGACTGGCGGTCTGGACGAGATGTTGAACAAGATCGCAGATTTCTACGACGAAGAAGTAGACGAAGCGGTGACTGCGCTAACCTCGGTAATTGAACCGATTATTATTGTCTTTATGGGTGTCGTTATAGGTGCATTGCTTGTGGCTATGTATTTGCCTATGTTCGATATCATTGGCAAGATCTAAACAGGCTGGCTGACGGCGTCATTCCGAGCAGCCAGAGATACGAAGTACGACGGCGCCCCATGGGCGCCGTTTTCTCTGATGAACGAAGATAAGCTGACACAGCGCCTCGCCTGGTTTGTACCTCTGCGCCTCGTTTCATATGTCATTTTGTTTTTCATAGTTGTGCTCTGGATGGGCTTTCCGAGTTATCTGGAACTGCCCTTCGTCGTATACTCGTTAACGACTCTTGCCTTATCGTCGTTTATAGCTCTGAAAAGCAATCGCAATTGGCGCGCTCTCATGTCTACAGCGGTAGCGGTTCAATTCGTTGCCGAGATTGCGCTGGAGTCGGGAGTCGTTTTTGCAACAGGGAGTGTCAATTCGACCTTCTCAGCCTTGTTCATCCTGACCATTGTCTCCGCTTCGCTTGCATATCGACTTGTCGGGACGCTTGT
>JBHHVC010000124.1:0-8058 GCA_046754125.1 Candidatus Zixiibacteriota bacterium | reverse complement strand
TAGTAGCCAGAATGAACGATCTATTGGGAGAACGGTTGGAGTCGATTCTCGATCATCCCGCCCGGTACACTGAGCTGGCGGAGGACTTCAAGGGGATCGTCAGCGATCAGTTTGAGAAATACGGTCTTGAACTGGTGGATTTCTTTATCTCCTCGATCACGCCACCGGAGGAAGTTGCGAAAATGATCGACCAGAAATCCGGAATGGAGGCGGTAGGCAACCTGGATGATTTCTTGAAGTTTGAAATGGCCAAGGGAATCGGATCTGCCGGTGGCGCCGGTGCCACCGGGTCAGGTCTCGGTATGGCCGCAGGTATCGGTGTTATGATGCCGGCCATGATGTCCAAAGTTTTCACGCCTGAACAGACTGAGCTTAAGCGAGAGGCAGTGGCAACCGTCACCTGCCCCTCCTGCCACACCGATACGCCTGAGCAGTCCCGGTTTTGCTATCGCTGTGGTCACCAGATGATAGTGCAAAATAGCTGTCCTGCCTGCCATGTCCAGCTACCGGGCGAGGCGAGCTATTGCTTTGGTTGCGGGCATAAGCTCGACGCCAAAACATTCTGCCCCCACTGTAGCGCCGAATTGATTTCAGGTTCCGTATTCTGTGGCGAGTGTGGAAAAGCCATCGATGATCACGGCAACGACCAGACCTGAATCTAAGGCAGGGTTCCACATCGAGGTCGGTTGTCCCGGCTGCGGCGGGCGGCTGGAGGTCGGGGAGGGTTTCTTTGTTACTCGATGTGTACACTGCGATTCCGTGCTCCGGATTGTCAGACCTAACGGCATCACCGCCTGGCTGATTCGTTCTCGTCAGTCAAAGCGCGAGTTGCGCTTCAGCCTCGATCGCTGGCTCAAAGAGCACGACCAGCCACTGAGCGAGTCCGAGCTTCATATTAAAGCGCTGTATTACCCGTACTGGAAAGTGGATGGCCACCTATTGAAGATTCGCAACAAGGTAGTCGAGGAGGTCGTCGTTGAGGGGACGGAAAACAGGTCCGAGGTAACGATCCGGTCCAAGAAGAGGGACGTCTGGTTGTCACCGTACTGCGTGACGGTTCCCGCTGGTGTATCCCTTCCGGGCGTGCCGAAAACCCTGGGCATGCGAACTGACTATATGAAGCTGATGCCGTTATCCAGCGAGCATGTTCAGGATGGATTCGATGTTATGCCGGTTATGCGACAGTGGTCCGAAGTCGATCAGGATGTCCGGCTGGCGGTCGGTACTGTTGCCAATATCGATCTTGCCGGTTACGGCCAAAACAAGACGGAGTTGATTTACCCCACGTACTCGGCAGTCTATGCGCCGTATTACATTATTGAGACGTACGGTGACGGCTCCTACCGCAGGTTTCTGCTTAGCGGGATATCGGGCAAGGTGCTGTCATCTTCCGAGGTGGGAGGAACAACGGCTGTTTCGCCGAGGTCGTTTTCGGATGACGTACCCATTGTTGAGTTTGGGAGCCTTGAAGTTATTTTCCATCGATGTTCAACCTGTGGGGCCGATCTTGAGCCGAAACAGTCATATATCTACGTATGCCACAATTGTGATGAGTTAAACAATATCGAACCCGGCAATATCGATCTTGCCTGCATGGAAGTGGTGTCGGGTGATCATGGTACTTCCGAGAGGTTGTTCCCGTTTTGGTCCTTTCCATTGCCTGAGGATGGAAGTATCGATCTTCGCCGCATGTTTGGCGGTGTGCATGAGTGTAGTCGGCTGGTTGTTCCGGCTTTCCACCTGAGGAATCTTGAGGCAGCTTATCGTCTGGCAAAGAGGATAAGTTTGGCCGCAAGCGGTTTTGATTTGGAGCCGGTTATATCCATCGACCAACGATATCACTCAGTCGATCGATCTGTGAGCGAGGCAATTGGGCTTGCTAATGTCATTATCTACCGGGAATCAGTAGACGAGCGTGTGGCCAAATCGGTTGGCGATCTCGTTTTTCAGCCTGATGCAGCAACTCTGTTCTACGCACCTTTTACTCGGCAGAGTTACTTTTATGTGGACAGTTCGCTCGAGGCTATTACTTTCGAAAAGTCGCTCCTCGAACTGTAGGAGCGGGAACCGCATCAACCGATTGCCGTATAATACGATAACCGGCCACAATAGCGGCAAAAACAGCTTGCCGACGGGCTGGGTATTCCATATGTTCGGAGCCGTCTGACACGAGGTGGCAAAAGCAGTCGACTGATAGCGAGATTGAGACGACCTATTGACAGCAACGGCCTTAGCTGGATACCGGATTTGATGACAGATCAATTTGAGCGGCTGGGCCGTTCTCCGAAGTTGTCGGCGCGACTGGCATGTATGCTATTGCTGGTCGGGCTCGTATTGCCTTACCAATCATCTGCACAACTTCCGCGCTACTTTTTGCCGCAAGCCGATTCCGGCAAGACAGTAGGCGGTCAGGCTACCAGCGCCATGACCCCACCGGATACTGCGTTTATTAGTAATAGCGTGATAGACATCATAGAACACGGTGGGGGGGTGTGGCTGGCAACCGACGATGGCGTTAGTTTCAGCTTTGACGGTGGGATTACCTGGCTTTTATACGACACCAGCAACGGGCTAGTCAGTCAAAACCTCTCGGCCATCTACTCCACGGGCGGTCGGCTCTGGCTGGGCACGAACCACCGTCGTCTACTGGACGAGGAGCTGTTCACTTTGTCCGATGGAGTCTCTTTTTCCGACGACAACGGCGACACCTGGACCCAGGTAGATTATGGTCCGGATGGTCTGGATATTCCGTCGCTGTCGGGAATTAACCGAATAGTCTTTGATATTTCTGGACACTACGATCCTGTGTCCGGCGAGGACTGGCTATTTTTCACTGCCTGGGCGGGTGGCTTTGTAGGTTCGTTGGACGGCGGAACCAGTTGGCGGCGGCTCTATGCATCGAGGGCGGATTCGATTAACTATGTTGACAACGTGGCGCCGTCGTTGCGGAATCTCTATTTTGCCTGTGTGGCCGACACTTCGCGAGGAGATTCCATGTTCGTCTGGACCGGAACTGCCGAAGGTATGTTCCTGTATATCTGGGCGGAACCAAGGGAAAAGCTGGCCCAAAAAGTAATCAGCCGACTTTCCTTTTGTGAGAGCTGTTCCGGTGATGGTGTCAGGCTGTTTATGGCCGGAGACGATGGGATCACTCGCTCGTCGGCCACAGGAGCGCCATTCGCCTCTCGTTTTGAGTCGAACGGATTACCGGGGCCTTTTGTGTCGGCGATACTGAATTGGCGTGGTCGTCTTTTCGCGGGAACGCTCGATAGGGAAGGGGGCACCTTAGCTGGTATAGCCTATTCTGACGATAATGGCGACAGCTTTGTTCCAGTTAGCGGATTCAATGCCCAGTACGCCGGACTTGAGGGGACGGCCGTAACAGAGTTTGAACCGATGATGGACCGGCTCTACATGGCCGCAGGAGTGGCGGGATTGTTCGTGTCGCTGGATAGTGGTTTGAGCTGGAGCCACCTGTTTGTGGATTCAACCGACACCGTTCCAGACAACGGTCGCAATGTCGTACGCGCGCTATCGGCGGCTGGTGATACACTGTATGTCGGCACTGATTCAGGTCTGGTATCGCTGGTACTTGATAGTGCGGGAACGGCAGACACCGCTCAGACCCGCCTTGACAGGTTTGTCGAAGGGCCGATTTCGGCGGCACGGGTTGTACGTGTTCGGTTGCAGGACTTCTACACTACCGATACGATTAGCGGGCAGCCGGTGCTTGATTCGCAGGCTATCTGGACAATCAATCATCCCGCGACTGATTCGGGGACGTTTCACATCGCTCGTCGTACGCTCGACACAACGCTCTGGAAGTTCTGGTTTCAGGATTCGATCATAAACGATGTCAATTTCCTTGGAGATACGGCCATTATCGCCGGTCAAAGGGGGATGCTCTTCACAGTTACTGCATTAGGCCCTACGAGTTTCAACCAGTACTTTCGAGTAAAGAACGCATCGGACAATTTCAATTTCGATACTGTCCTCACGATGGAAGTACTCGCGGATACAGTGGCATTTGGCAGCCGCAACGGAGTGGCCATTTCAGTTGATCGTGGAGAGACATACTCTATCTATCGACCCAACCTCGATACGCTGGGCGCAGACCTTACTGTGCATTTTTCATCGACCGGGGCCGGTGTCACTTCGAATTTCATTCAGGCGATGGGTGTGCAATATACCGCCGATGGACCAGCCCGAATCTGGGCATCGAACCATCCACAGGGCGGTGGAGCCGGGCTGTCTCGCGGTGTTGTCGACTCGGTCGCAATTCTAGATTCGCTGGTGGTTGACACGCTTGATTACCTCGATCTCTTCAACTGGCGGTCGGTTTACAGCGACGGCTTTGCCTGGAACTTTGCTTTCAACGGCGAAACAACATTTGTAGCGGCAGACACCGTCGGATTATTGATGAATACAGGATTTGGCCAGGCAGACAATATCATCAGTTGGGACACAATACCGTTCGTCGATGGCAGTGATACACTGGTCGCACCCGGGGTCGGAGTGATCGGTGTACAGGTTATCGGGAGTAATCTCTGGGTCGGCACCGATTTACGCACGGTTGTTTTCGATTTGACTACAATGCGCCCCAACTCCAGTTTCTTCTTTGTCGACTCGACAACAAGTCCGGACGAAGTCTATGCCTATCCGGTGCCATTCAGTATGGCGCGTCACAGGGCGATTGATTTTCACTTCACGTTAGGCAAGGCGGCGGATGTTACGCTTGAAGTATATGATTTTGCCATGAACTTGGTGCGACGAGTGATGGATAACAAGAGATTTGCAGCCGGCGTGTATCATGGGCGAAACATGGGAGTGCCAACCTGGGACGGAATCAACGGAGAAGGGGACGAAGTGGCTGTGGGCGTGTACTACTTCAGGTTGTCCACCTCAACCGGCGAGGAGCACTGGGGGAAGCTGGCGGTGATGCCATGACCGGGCGCTTTGCAAGCTGGGCGGTGGTCGTTGCGCTTGTAGTTATTGCCGTTTGCACAGCACAGGGGCAGGATGGGGACGGAGGTCAGTCGGGAGCATTCATGCAGGTCCCCATCGGGGCACGCGCTACCGCTATGGGTGGAGCGTTCCGTGCGCTTGCCGATGACGGGAGCGCACCACTGTATAATCCGGCAGGTCCGGCGACTATTCGCAAGGGCTTGTTCTCAACATCATATCGAGCCATGCAACTCGACCGCACGCTCGGATATATCTCCGTCATTACTCCGACTCAGGGGAACTCGGCTTTAGGGGCCAGTTGGTTGTATGCAAACTCCGGCAGCGTTGAGGCGAGGGACACTGAGGGAAAACTGGCTGGACATGATATCAGCACGAATCAACATGCGATTGGCATTTTGTTTGCGAAACGTTTTGAACGGTGGATTTCTATTGGTGCCAATTTCAGGTATCTGCAGACAACCTTTCCCGAGTTCAACGCATTCACTGTCAGCTTCGATATCGGGACAATGCTCTATCTGAGCCAGTTGATTGGTAGGGAGAGACGTGCTGACATGTGGATACGCGACATCCAGGTAGGCATCGTGGTTAGACATATTGGCACTAATTTCCGCTGGAACAATGAGAAATATGTGGCCAAGTTCTTCGGAGATCAGCGAGGGAGTGGCAGAACCGAACGAGTGCCGGTGGAAGTGGCTGTTGGCGGCTCGGCGCGTTTTCTCGAACGAAAACTGGTCTTTGCCGCAGATGTACTGAAAAACGAGAAGCAATCTATTAAGGTTCATACCGGTGCTGAGTATTTTGTCACTGCCGAGTTCGCCTTGCGAGTGGGCCAATCAGCAGGGCAGGGGACGGTCGGTTTCGGGTATATGTTCAAAG
Source organism: Candidatus Zixiibacteriota bacterium (assembly GCA_046754125.1). Taxonomy (GTDB): domain Bacteria; phylum Zixibacteria; class MSB-5A5; order GN15; family FEB-12; genus JBHHVC01. The sequence continues at coordinate 2,217 of JBHHVC010000124.1, read as the reverse complement.
TCGGACAAAGTCACCTCGCGCTCGCCTATGCGTTTTCGGCCGAACGGGCTTCGGAAGGATCAGAACATATATTCTCGTTTGATTTCTTTTTCTAGCGTTCAATTATGAAACCGCTTCATTTTTGCATATTTAGCACGACCCTCATATGGAGCCTGTCAACTCCCTTGGTGTTTGCCGGTGATGGCCTTGCCTTGATGAAGGTGGAACATGGCGCACGTTCTGCGGGAATGGGCGCCACAATGGTTGTCAGTACGTTTGATCCCAATCAGACGCTATTCAACCCGGCCGCAGCAGTAGGAGCGGATGAATTCACGGCCAGTTTTGGGCACACGGCATATTGGGAAAACGTGCGCCTCGAATCCGGGTTTGTAACGATTGACCTTGCCGCCAACCTGGTCTTGCACAGCGGAATTCGATTCGCTGCAATAGATGAAATTGAACTTAGAACCAACGCGAGTTCCGAACCGATAGAGCTGTTCGATGCCCACGATATCTCGTACAAGGCGGGCCTGAGTTACCGAGTGACCGATAGAATAGATGCGGGGATTGCTGCTGGTTGGTTTATCGAAAAGATCGGCGCTCATCGTGGCTCTTCCTTCAACGTCGATGTGGGTATCATTGCCTATCCGACGGACAAATCGACAATCGCGGCGTCGGTCATAAACCTGGGACGCGACATCCAGCTTGGTCAGCAGGGACAACTCAGTTCGCGCGATATTGCGTTGCCAACAACATGGCGGGCAGGCGGATCATATAGTTACGATCGGTTTATTGGAGTGTTTGATCTTGTAGTATTGGACAATGATGCGCACGCTCACATCGGGCTTGAGGGGCAACTGCACGAGTTGTTCCAACTGCGGACCGGATACATGAGCGGCTACGATTCAAAAGATATTACTGCAGGGGCATCGTTTGTTCACCGCAACGTCCGGATCGATTATGGTTTCTTGCCCTTTTCCAACGAACTGGGAACATCGCACCTGTTCAATGTCACCTTCAAGCTCTAACTCAACGGAGAAGCATTACAAATGTCCAAATACAGAATAGCCTGGATGCCGGGTGACGGAGTCGGCAACGACGTTATGGAGGCGGCCAAAATCGTACTCGATAAGCTTACGCTTGATGCCGAATATGTTCATGCCGATATCGGGTGGGAGTTCTGGCGAGCCGAGGCGAACCCATTTCCTGATCGCACGGCTGAGATTCTCAGAAGCACCGACTGCGCTCTGTTTGGGGCGATCACTTCCAAGCCGAAAGAAGAGGCCGAGAAGGAGCTTGCTCCTGAACTGCAGGGGAAGGGGCATGTGTACTCCTCTCCAATAGTCCGACTGCGGCAGGAGTTCAATCTGCGTACTAATTTACGGCCGTGCAGAGCCTTTCCGGGTAACCCCCTTAACTATCGTGAAGATATTGATATTGTGGTCTTTCGGGAGAATACTGAAGATCTCTACGTTGGCATCGAGTTCCATCCTCTGCCGGATGAATTGCGCAATTGTTTGAAGAAACACAACAAGAAGATGTCGCGATTTGATGACACCGACGGTGGCGACATTGCTGTATCACTGCGTATTCTAACTCGTAACGGCTGTCGTAACATCGTTAGCGATGCGTTCGAGTTTGCGAAGAAACAGGGCCGCAAGTCTGTTACAGTCGTGGAGAAGCCGAACGTCATACGCGAAACGTCTGGACTGATGGTGCGCACCGCACGTGAAGTGGCGAAGGACTATCCCGGCATTGAGCTGTGGGAAACGAATATCGATGCCATGTGCATGTGGCTGATCAAGAACCCACACACCTATTCCGTGCTCGTCACTTCCAATATGTTCGGGGACATTGTCAGCGATCTGTGTGCTCAGCTTGTGGGGGGGTTGGGGTTTGCGGCGTCGGGTAATATCGGTGACAACTACGCAGTATTCGAGCCGACTCATGGCAGCGCGCCTAAGTACGCCGGACAATACAAAGTAAACCCGATGGCCATGCTGCTGACAGTCAAACTGATGCTCGAGTATTTAGGAGAGCAATCGAAGGCCGATGCGCTGCAAAGTGCAATTGCTGACGTGATAAAAGACGGACAGGTACGCACCTATGACATGGGCGGCAGCAACAGTACGTTGGAGGTCGCCGAGGCCGTCGCGGGGAAACTGTAGTTGGTAGGCGCATTTGTGAACGCGGTTCGGACGACTGATATCCCAACCATCCGGTCCATGTTCAAAGAAT
>JBHHVC010000123.1:0-8117 GCA_046754125.1 Candidatus Zixiibacteriota bacterium | reverse complement strand
GGGTCGCTATGCCGGTTGGCTGGCCTTGTATTCCGGAATCGCGGGCGGGGGAGACATTATTCTGTTGCCGGAAATCCCCTATGATATTGATGCCGTGACCGAACAGATCAAGTTGCGTAACTCTATGGGAAAGAATTTTTCGATCGTCGTAGTTGGCGAAGGGGCATGTCCTTTGGGTGGAGAGATGGTAGTTCAGCGAACCGTCAAGAACTCACCTGAGGCAATTCGGCTCGGCGGGGTCTCTCACCAAGTAGCTCGCCAGATCGAGGGGTTGACCAATATTGAATGCCGCGTGACAATTCTAGGCCATCTTTTGAGAGGCGGTCAGCCGACAGCGAACGATCGTCTTCTGGCCACGCAGGTCGGAGTTGAAGCAGTAAGGCTTGTCGCAAGAGAAGAGTATGGCAGACTGGTTGTCCTTCACAACAATGCCATCTCATCCGTGTCTATCGAATCGATTGCCGGTAAACAGCGCCGAGTTACGCCTGAACATCCGATGGTTTCGACAGCGCTGGCTCTGGGCATCTGCCTCGGCTTTCCTGAAGATGTCTCGCTGGACCGGTATCTTGGCCAGCTGGAGATGTCACACACTTGATAGCGTTTCAAGGTAGAGTAAGTCTGAGTTGATCTCACTTTCATTTCATGGGGCGACCGGCACAGTGACCGGATCGAAGTATCTTCTGCAAGTCAATGACAGCAAGGTTCTGATCGACTGTGGCATGTTCCAGGGGGCGAGGTCTCTGCGCAAAAAGAACTGGGAGCCGCTCCCATTTGACGCTGCCGACGTTGATGCCGTCCTCCTGACACATACTCATATCGACCACATTGGTTACCTGCCTCGTCTTGTGAAGTGCGGATTTTCCGGGAATGTGTATGGCACGCCTCCGACTATAGAAATCGCCAAGATACTCTTGATCGATGCGGCGAATATACAGGTGGAAGATGCTGACTATCGCAACAGAAAAAAGCTCACCCGTTACGAAAAGGCGTTGCCTTTATATGACGTAGAAAACGCAGAGGCCGTCTTTCTCTTATTCCAGCCAATTGGATACGGTCAATGGACCAAGATCAGCGATGAGATAAGGTTTCGCTACCATATAGTAGGTCACATTCTGGGGGCTGCATCGATCGAGATCGAAATGGACGACGGAAACGGAAAGAAGAGCATCCTGTTTTCCGGGGATATCGGGCGGTACGGCAATCCGCTGACTATCCATCCGCACGACCCACCGGAAACCGACTATCTTGTCTGTGAATCAACCTACGGTGAAAATATGCACCTTCCCCAAGACCCCTATTTTCTCTTTGAACAGCTTCTCAGCGATGCCATCGAGAAGAAGAGCACTCTGTTGATTCCGGCTTTCGCGGTCGGGCGGACGCAGCAAGTGACATTCTTGGTGAATAACCTCATAAGACACAAGCGGATTTCGCCCATCGATATTCACATCGATTCTCCAATGGCTGTCAAGGTGACTGACATCTATAGAAAGTACGAAAACTACCATTCCCTCGGCCCCGAGTCTCTCGGTGACGGGGATTGCTGCCTGTACGGAAAAAACGTAACCCTGCATCGAAAGCGCAAATCATCGAAGACGCTCAACAAGCTAAAAGGGCCTGCGATCATCCTGTCGGCAAGCGGTATGATGACCGGCGGGCGGATAATGCACCACTTGATAAACCGCCTTCCCGATCCATCGACTACCTTGGTCCTGGTGGGATATCTGCCGCCCGGCACTCTCGGACACAAGATACAGGCGGGCGACAAGACTGTTTATATCCATAAGCAACCGGTTAAAGTGAACTCAGAGCATGTTCAGGTTGGGGGGCTGTCAGGTCACGCCGACTATCAGGAGATACTGCACTGGCTGGAGCCATTCAAAGCGGCGCCGAGGCAAGTGTTTGTCACTCACGGAGAGCAGTCGCGTTCAGAGGCTATGGCCGAGCACTTGAAAACCGAGCGGGGCTGGCAATGCACGGTACCTGAATTAGGCGATCAAGTTGAACTGTAGCAGTTAGGAAAATAAGCAATGGCACGTAAGAAACAGACAACGACTAAACAGATGGTCCAGAGACTGAAACGATCGCCCGCCTATAAGATCGCCTATAAGGATCTCGAGTTTATGGATCGGGACCTGCTTCGCCCGGTTCGCTTGCAATTGGAGTTACTCAAACCGGAAATAACTCTCGGCCACAACAATATCGAGTCTACCATAGTTGTCTTCGGCGGAACCCGCATTATCGAACCAAAAGAGGCGGCCAAGCGGGTTGCGAAGGCCGAACAAAAGCTCAAGAAAAACCCAACCGACAAAACCCGTAAACGAGACCTCGCCATCGCGCGGTCGATTATGGAGAAGTCCCGCTACTACGAAGAAGGACGAGAGTTTGCCCGGCTGGTTTCCTCAGAGTGCCAGCTAAGAGACCGACATGAATACGTTATCGTTACCGGAGGCGGGCCGGGAATAATGGAAGCGGCAAATCGCGGAGCACACGACGTAGGGGCGAAGTCTATCGGGCTAAATATCACACTTCCGATGGAGCAGGAGCCGAACCCATATATCACTCCAGAACTGAATCTGCAATTTCACTATTTTGCCATCCGCAAGATGCACTTTATGCTTCGCGCCAAAGCGCTATTGGCTTTTCCGGGCGGCTATGGCACTCTCGACGAGTTGTTTGAAGCCCTTACACTGGTGCAGACACAAAAGGTCAAGTCCCTTCCCATAATCCTGTTTGGCGAAAAGTTCTGGAAGGGGCTGCTCGATTTCAACTATCTTGTTCGCGAGGGCGTCATTGCGCCCGAAGACGTCGAACTGTTCGTCTATGCCGACAAGGCGGCTGAGGCATGGAATTATATCAAGTACTTCTATCAGGCAGCCGACAACGGGACAAGCAAACGGTAGAATAGAAGCTCTTCGGCGTCACCCTCGCCCCCGGCAAATCTATTTCAGCATCAGTCCCTGTTTGTGCAGGAATGGCAGCATGTGCGCACGCAAAGCCCCCGGTTCTGTCGTCGCCATTCGTCGGGCCGAGTGTTCGGACCAACTGTATCGGCCCGAAAAGTTCGGATACAACTCCGGTTCAACCTCTCGGCCCCTGAGATAGCCCATTCGTTCGATTGTAGAGTCATATTCATCGACCGCCGTATCAATCTGTTCCGGCCGGTATTGTTCACGGAAGTAGAGTCCGTCAATTGGAAGTCTTGGCTTTGTCTTTGCAGGGGAAACAGGGTAGCCGAGCGACATGCCCATCACCGGTGACGTCAGTTCAGGTAAATCCAACAACGACGAGACATCGGCGATACAATCACGAATACCACCCACCATCACACCGCCCATGCCCAGCGCCTGAGCGGCCATCAAGGCGCGTCCGGCAGCCAGCGCGGCATCGACAGTGGCAATGATAAACATCTCCGCGGTATCGCTATTGTGGCGGTAGCCGCGTTGCTCGCACAGTCGGCTCAGACGAAACAGATCGGCGCAGAAAACAAGGAAGAGTGAGGACTTCGCAACATGGCCCTGTCCGCCGCAAAGTTCAGCCAGTTTGTCTTTCTTGCCCTGATCTCGAATGCCAATAATCGAGTAGGCGTGCAAATTCGACGAAGTGGGTGATCGCTCGGCAGTCTCGACTATACGACGCTCGTCATCAGTGCTGACCGCCTGATCAGTGAATTGTCTGACCGACGTATGACTGTTCAGAAACTCCAGGGCATCGTTCATTATTCCGGCCTCCCATATATGCAGATCGGGCGGGGATGGTCCCCCGCCCTTGATCCTGAATACAGTGACGATCTATTGTTCTATCGTCTTGCGTAACTTCGTTTGGCTCCTCTCGCCGCTTCAATCTGCCGAAGTACTTCGTTGTAATGCGCCCTTGTCATTTCACCAATGGTCGATGACTTACTTGCCTTTCTGACAAGGTTCTCGATAATACTAAGATCATTAGCTGCCAGTGTTCGCGAATCGGACGGATAGACGGCAGAGCGACTGAGATAAATACCGGCTATTCGATTCAAGTGCGACAACTGCAACTGGCGGCGGAAGCTGTTCACGTTTTCTGGTTTGACGGCTTCGGTCCAGATTGCGCGACGAACTTGCCGGAACATATCATGCATAGTGTACTTCTCTTGTCCCGGCGCAAAACGTTCCAGGTTGTTGAGCAACCTTCCTAGCACATAGGGGCTGTAGAGATTGGACAAGGCGAGATTCTGGATCCCCAGTACGGTTTGATGCAGAGGATAGTCTATCTGGCGCATGCTGTAAACGGACCAGTTGAAGTCTGGGAAGCGCTCCGGTTGGAGCTTATTGATAATGTCCGATGGAAGATCAAATGCATTGGGGGCAAAAAGCTTGTCGGAGAGAAAATCAATCGCCTTACGCTGGTCGGCTGCGGCCACCGGCTCAAAAGGTAGACGACCGTTGGATTGACCGACATGGTTTCTGTGATGGTAAATGCCGCCGACATACTTGGAAGTATGGAAAGCTGTTTCGTAGTATGACCGCCATCCGGCCCCGAAGGCCCGTAGAACCTTCTGGTATCCTTCTCCCTTTCGCTCGAACTTGGCCAACGAATTGCGCCAGAGTTCATTGGTCAGGGCAATCTTGTGGGCGTCGTAGGCCATCGGGTCGTCGCCATGATCGAACAGGTTGCAGGTCGGGTCGATAGACTTAGGCGAGTAGCCAAACGCATCTTCATCGGTGCCATAGACCAGGCGATGGTCCGACGACCGGGCCGCAATCTTGCGCAACTGCGGTAGCTCATCGAACGGTGATTCGCCGCCAAATTCCGAATAGGCGTATTCGACAACCCAATCGTCATACGGGCCGGGAACCGAGGCGTAAAACTCGCCTTGTTCCTGTCCAGCAGCAGAGATGTTAGGTGGCGTATAATCCATCACCGTACCGCCAGTGCTGTATTTGCGAGTGAATTCCGGGTCTTGTATCTGGTCGAGTCCGTAGATAGATGATGCCTTGAAGTTGTGACGGAAGCCGAGAGTATGTCCGATTTCGTGCGCAATCAATTCGACAATATAGGAGTGGACGTATTCTTTGGTCAACGCATCCTTCTCTTTGGTGTTCGCTATCGAACTGGTGAGGTAGGCGAGCCCAAAGGCAGCTTCCTTAGCCGACTCGGCGCCATACTGGCAAAACCGCCCGGAGTTGATTTGCTCCTCCGAGAGCGGGGAGAGTAGAGGATTGTCTTCTTCTGCCTTGCCGTCAAACGAAAGCGGCTTGATGAAGTACTCCATGTTGTTAAACATATACCGGACAAAGTCAGAGGAGACGCGGACATCGGCATCGTAGATCTGACCGGTAAATGGGTTTGCCCGGCTTGGACCGACCGCGTAGCCGCCACCCGGTATCAGAATCCAGCGGACCGTATTGTAGCGAACGTCGGCCGGGTCCCATTCGGCATCGTCGGGCATCTGCTTAGCTACGACAGCATTGCGAAAGCCAATTTTCTCGAACGAGCCGTTCCAAAATTCGATTCCCTCGGCCACCGCATCACGGTAATCTTCGGGGACAGTGTTTTCAACCCAGAACACTATTGGTTCGACCGGCTCTGAAATCCGTGCATCCGGGTTCTTCTTCTTCAGATTCCAGCGCTGAACGTAGCGCACATATGGTGTCTCCTCAGATAGATCAGTGTAGTCCTCATACAGTGTGAGGAAGTGACCAACCCGATCGTCGGCAATGCGAGGAACATAATCTGTCTCCGGAATTGACGACAAAGAATAATGAAAGGTGTGGAAGAGGCTGTATGGATTTTGCATTGTTGTCGCGGTAAACGGCTTGGATGTTTTGTAATGCAGCCTGACATCGATTTCCGTGTTCTCTGGAAAGGATTTGACCAGATCAAAGTAGCTGTTCTTGCTGTCGAAAGAAATGCCTGTCTTTCCCCGCTGACCTACAAAGTAGCCGATGTTTTGAGCGTCGCGGACGAAGAAATCAGCCGGGTTGACAAGGATCGCTTTGGTCGAATCCTGAGGCTTCGATTTGACCGCAGTGGATGCAAATAAGTGGTCGGATATGCCATGCTCTATCGCGCGACGCATTGCTGACGTACTGTCGGCTCTGAACCGCAGGTTCTTTTCCATGAACTGAATTCGCTTGCCGATCCGCTTGAAGTAGAAAGGAAAATCTCTACCCTGTGATCCGTTGTCAAAGAAAGCGCCCTCGGCCCGTGAGCGGGTTTCGCTGCACAAATAAATCGGCCCCATCTGCTCCGGCAGAATTGCCATCAGCATGCTGTTGTCGATGGTATCGTGATAAAATGTAAACAAGCCTTCAATCTCGATCTTGTCCTTGATCATGGACTTAAACGATTTCAATTTGTCTTTGCCTTTTTTGGCGGGGCCATTCGCCTTTTCCGATTTTGCTTTGCTGCCAAAGGGGCGGGCAAGACGGCCTGCGGTCGCATCGGTCGAGAAAGACACCAGCAACGCAAAAGCCAGTGGTGCAATCAGTGATTTGCTGATTCGCATTCTATCACCTCGTAGTTTAATATGTTTGAGTTTCTGTTAGTTCTTCTGCCGTACACAATTACATAGTAATACCGCAATTACGGGTAATTTGTTTCCCGGATCAAGCGACTATAATGAAAAGGGTCAGGATTGTCGACTCGCTTTAATCGCCTGAGCCGCTGTGATATTCGAGGTACTTCCGGCCCTTATCTGTCAGCCCGTAGTATGTATGGTTGCGATGTTTGATCCACTTGTTGTCGACTACTTTCTCGCGATAGCGAACCATCAGCGCCTCGACACGTTCCAGCAGTTTCAGTTCGCGCAGTTTGGCGTGGCGTTCGAAGGCAACCTCTTTGCTGATAGATAGTTTCCTCGCCACGAACAGGGAATAGTCGATTCCGAAATCGACGTGATGTTGTAGAATCCGAAAATCTATCTCATCAAGCTCGCCTATGTCTTCGTCCGGCTCGAACTCCTGCTCGGCAAGAATGTCCTCCCACTGTAATGTCACAAGACGGTCGGCCTCAGTTTTGGCAAGATTCTCGCAGTCGCTGCGATGTACTTTCAGATAGCCGTCATGGCTGAAATATCCAGAAATACTGTCGTTGGGCTGTGGTGAACAGCATTTGGCCGCTTCGTAACCTTCTTTCAACATAGGATGGTCAGGCATCACATAATATAATGAATATGTTCGGTGATGAAGGATAAGGTGTTGTACGCCGTACCGCCCATACATTGTCTATGGTTGCTCGCCGCTGCTTGCAGCATAAAATACCCTATTGCTTGATTTCTACTTCTGCGACAAAGTTACATTTCGGGCAAACGAATTGTCCTGATTCTGTTTCTGAGTCATCGAGAATAAGTTGCGCATTACATTTGGGACAGTTGACCTCTGCAGATCGAATTCGATATCGGCTGCTGTTCGTAGCGCCGTCCCAAAGCAAGTATCCTCCGTAGAGGATAGCTCCGTACGCCAAAACGAAAGTGTCTCCCGGACTAGCTCACAAGAAACTGATTGCGGTGACACCAGTCCCACCAGACAGTGCCAGTATCTCCCACAGTGATCTACGTCGATAGTAATCTGACATAGCCTGGCGAACCTCCGGTGATTCACGATAGCTGTCCAGATTCTCCTTGACTTCGTTGACAAACGACAAGGCGAGAGATTTGTTTTGATACCAACCCTGCCTGATTAGTCTTCTCGTAATCCGATTCTCGTTGGTACCCTTGAGGAGCGCTTCTGCTACGGATTCAGAGATTTCTTGTTTCTCTTGGTCTGTTAGTGGTTTCGAAACGTTCAACTCGATTTCCCTCAGATCAGCAAGGAACTATTCACGCACCGCCGCTGGACTCTTCCCACTCTGAAACGAAGACTCCGCAGCATAATGTCAAATCATAGATATCAACCGAGTTGTCACCGTTAGCATCTCCCGCGACCTGATCTGCCCGCGGCCATCGGTCTACATTCTAAGTTAGTCTTGTCATAGTTCTTGTCAAGTTATTTGAGGGCAGACCTCCCGGCCAGCCCGAATTTGTTCCTTTCAATTGTTTTGTTTCGCGCTGTGCTGTACATTTGACGGGTTACCAACAGCAACCGCAAACGGGAGCAGTATGACAGACACGCTCATTACATCGCCTGCCGGACTCCTCGCAACAC
>JBHHVC010000122.1:0-8176 GCA_046754125.1 Candidatus Zixiibacteriota bacterium | reverse complement strand
CAACGTGATGCTGCCACCGGTTGCAAAGACGAGTGTCGAGTCGAGGTATCCCCAACGCGTGGAATCTACAACCATTGTGTCGAAGTTGAGCGAATCGGCCCCGGTGGTATCGTAGTTGAGGCAAACGGTATCGACCCAGTTGGTGCAAAGATAATATACTGTGTCAGTTGTCCAACCGCTAACCACTCCGATGGAGTTGCCCCACGGGTCAGAGAAATCAAACGGAGTGGTCACGGTAAGTTGGGCGGTAAGCGATTGTAATGTATCTGGTTGCACCGTTGTATTAAAGGGAAGCTGTATTACCATTCCGTTTTGCTGGGGTGAAATACCGGGTGGGTCGTAACCGTCAAAATGAAAGATGTTAGCGATGCACCGAAACCATACTTCGCTCTGATCTCCGGCACGGTCGATAGCCTGAACATACTCGAATCCGGACACCATAGTACCTGCCGTGTCAAAGCCAAGGCCGCTGAAATCGAACCAGACCAGATCGGGGCGCTCCGACCTCAGCACGAACTGAAACCCGAAGACAGTATCGCTGAAATTCGACAGGCGGATTCGCAGCAGCTCACCCGTCTGGCCGGACGGGGCCACAGTATCGGGTACCATGAGTATTACCAGAGGCGAATCCACTTTTGGGACCACATCGGGATAGGCTTGGGATTGTGATAGGATGAAAAGTAGTAGAAATGCTCCGAAACACCGTAACTTGTGCATAGCGTCAACCTCACTAAAGGGGGTTCAGTTTATGTTACATTCAGTTATCGGTTTTGTTTCCTGGGCATCTCCTCAGCTATGTTTCAGTCCGGCATAGCAAATACAAGTAACTGCGGAACACTCAAAGTATAGTCGATTCCGGTGATTGTGTCAAGCAGACAAAAAGAAAGAGCCGACTCCTGTGAGTCGGCTCTCCAAGCACTCCAATCTCAATCAGCGATCAAAGTTCGGGCTTTTCAAAGGCATTTGCAGGGACTTCGCCATTGATGACGAACTCGGCATAATCTATCTGCATGGCCTTCTGGCCATTGAGCATGCGCACTAAGGTCATGGGGAGCTTGACGCCTTCGATCTCAGAAAAGTTGGAGGCCAACTCGGTGATTACTCCTGCTCCCATAGGAGTCTCGCCTTCAAAGGCCTTACACACTATCTCGAATGAACCAGGATTGAAGCCAATTCGGCAGAACTCATCACCCGAATTGTCAACGAAAGCAACAAACTCGACATCGGTTCCCTCGACGTTGCCCGGTCCGTCGTAAACTGCCTGATAGTCGGGATTATCAGCATTCTGGAAAATCCGTATGGTGCTGCGAGCCATTTGCTTGTGGGTCTTTAGCAGGTCTTCCTCTGACTTCTGTGTAAGCTGTCCCGGCGCGGTAGTCTGCCAGCCAGTTGTACCGTTCTGGATGTCGTACATTTTCTGACCCATCATCGAAACAATGCTGCGAGATTTGTCCGGGAAGACATCCAGCGACTCCACTGGCAGCGGAAACTCGCCCTGCGGAGTGGTGATGGTGATTGTACCCTTCTGTCCGACCGACTTGATCCTTTTGAAACTATCAAGCCCGCCCGCCGCGTCGACTGCCTTGGCCAGAATGGAACTGCCTTTCTCAATGTTCTCAGGCGTGATGGCCAGTTCACGTTTGTTGTCCACCGTCGGGATAGTGACGTCCAACTCGGTAACCGTACCTAGTCCCATCTGATCGAGAGGCATATCGAAATCTTCCCCTTTGCCGACAACAAGGATTCGCAAAGCGTCCGGGCGCAGATTGCGATTTGCGGCAGCCATCACGGCCTCCGGCGTTACCTTTTCGACTTTTTCCTTCTGCTGAAAGAGAAAGTCATCCGGAAGGCCATAGAAGTCATAGCTCATCATCCGGTTGACGACTTCGGATTTGCTATCAAAGTTGAAAACGAATGAATTGAGATAGCCATCCTTGCCCATACGCATCTCGTCTGCGGTAGGTGGCTCCGTTTGCATCCGCTTAATTTCCTTGACGATTTCTTTTACGGCTTTAACTGTCGTTTCGGATTTGGTAGATGCGAAACCGTAGAAAACTCCCGGATACGATATATTCGCAGTGTAGACCCCGAATGTCGCATAGGCGAGCCCTTCCCTAGAGCGAACCACATTGAATAGCCGGCTACCGAATCCTCCCCCAAAGATATTGTTCATAACTATGCGGTCGGCGTAGTCCTCATCTGTGGTCAATCCACCGATATGTCCCAGCACGATATTCGTCTGGTTGACATCGGTCTTGTTGACATAGAAAACGTTGTTGTCAAACTTGTAATCTACTGTTGGCAGAGGCGGTACCGGGGCACCTTCTTTTTTCCAGTCTCCAAAATACTTGTCAAGTTTGGCAAGGATGTCTTTCTTGTCAAAATCTCCCCAAATAGCCATCTGTACATTCTGGGGCTTAAAGAAAGCACCGTGGAAAGCAACAAGATCATCGCGAGTAATGGCATCGATAGTGGCATACTCGGAGTGGCGGGCAAAGACCGATTCCTCACCATAAATGATCTTTCGATACTCTCTGAAAGTAATTTCCTGTGAGTTGTCGTTTCGTCGTGAGATGCCGGAGCGCTCCTGCACCTTGGCCAGATCGATTTTATCCTGGCTAAACTGCGGCCGGCGAAGGATTTCAGCCAGCACTTCAAGCCCCAGGTCAGTGTATTCAGTCAGGACGTTAATACTGGCGCTGCCCGAAGCAAGCCCAATCGATGTTTCCACCGACCCACCTATTGCTTCCAGTTCCTCGTCGATCTCGTCACCTGTCCATTTCGCTGTGCCGCCGGTACGCAGCACTGTGCCGCAGATGGAGGCCAGCCCAACTTTGTCGGCAGGTTCCAGGTAGCTACCGCAATTGATTCGCAGCGATGCCCTGAATATCGGAAGGGTCTTGTCTTCCAGCAGGTATAGCCGCATTCCATTGTCGAGAGTAATTTTCTCGACATCGGGGATTTTAAGCTTGTTCAGCTTCTTGTACTTCAGTTTGTCGACATCCTGGGACATGACTGCAGGAACCGCAGTCAGGAGAGCCAGGGCGACCAGAACCGTCAGGAATAATAGTTTTCGAAACATATTTCTCAGCCACTCCTTCAACTTTCGATGGTGTTCATCGCTGCGACCACTCTGTTCTTTTTGGTCAGGTATTGCTTGGCAACACGTTGGATTTCTTCCGGTGTCACTCTATTGATACGATCAAGTTCGTTGAACATCTCACGCCAGTTCCCCGTATGTGTCTGGAAGCCGGCCAACTGCAAAGCAAATCCCTGGTTGCTGTTCAGTTGTCGTATAAAAGAAGCTTTGGCCCTGGCCTTAATCTTGTCCATCTCTTCGACCGGGATCAACTCATTTTGCAGTTTTTCCACTTCGGCAAAGATTTCTGTTTCACATTCCTCATTAGTGTGTCCCTGTGTCGGCATGGTGTACACGGCCATCAAAGTCGGATACTTATTGCCGGGAAAACCCGAGAAGGCGCCAACCTGAAGCGCGGCTTTCTTCTCTTTCACGAGATTCTTGTACAGTGCAGATGTTCGTCCCTGTCCGAGATAGTCGAGCAGTGCGTCGATAGCCGGACGGTCGGGATGTGTCATTTCCGGGATATGCCAGCCTGCGATATAGAAAGGCTGGGAAGGATCTTCAAGAGTCGTTCGCCGTTCACCCAGCTGTTCCGGCTCAACTGTAGCTATGCGCTGCGGGGCAGGCCTGTAGTCGATGCGGCCCCAGTACTTTTCGGCGAGCTTGATGACATCTTTGGTCTTGACATCGCCAACGATGGAAATAACCAGATTGGATGGACCATAGTATTTGTCAAAGAATGCGGTGGCTTCTTCCCTTGAGTAATACTGAATGTCAGACATATGACCCACTCCGGGTATTCCATAGGGGTGAGCCTTGAAGGCTATGGAGAGGAACTCTTCAATCAGGCGTCCGATCGGGTTGGAGTCGGTACGCATGCGGCGTTCTTCCGCCACAACGTCTCGCTCTTTGTACATTTCGCGAAGGACCGGGTTTAAAAAGCGCTCCGATTCCAAAGCCATCCATAATTCAACTTTGTTCGACGGCAGGCTGAAAAAATATACAGTTTCGTCTAAAGACGTAAAGGCATTAAGGCCAACCCCGCCTTCACGTTCGATAACATTTCCAAATTTGTTCGGCTCTACCAGCTCGTAGGAGGCTTCGCGGGCAGCCTCGTAGGCTTCTTCCAGTGACTTTACCCGAGCGCTGTCCACGAATCGACCCTTGTTGCGCTCAGCGCGCAACAGCATGAAAACAGAATCCTCAACCGCTATCAATTGAAGTTCCTTGTCGATGTCTTTTGTACCCAGGGTAGTCGTTCCCTTGAAGGCCATGTGTTCAAACATGTGGGCCAGTCCAGTATAACCCTTGGGATCGTCGCCCGAACCAACATTGGCATAGGTACAAAACGACGCAACGGGTGCGTCATGTCGTTCCATCACCAAAACGGTAAGGCCGTTGTCGAGGGTGTGCTCTGTCACCGAGTTCATCACCTTTGAGAAGTCGAAGGCTGGCGACGACGGTGTCATCAGCAAGAATGTTAGGGCTGATAGTAGTGTCAGCCGAGCCAGGTCAGGTTTCATTGTTACCTCCTTGGTCTGTTATTGCCTGGAACAATTAGCCAGTATAATGTGACAGGATCTGCTGTCAAGTCCGATGTGTGATAATGCAACGGCGGCTCGATGAGAGCTGCGCCGGGATCGGCACTCGACCGATTTATCGAGCAGGTTGGACATATTCACCAATAAACGTGAGAATCCTGACAAAGTTGCACAAAAACAGTGCTCGGTAGGCAGGGGATAGCTGCAAAGCTAAGGAATGTGGTTGCTACATGCGATACGATTGTCGGGTGGCTATGGAAGCCTCACCACCAGGTTATCAGGCGTGGCCGAACAGCGTGCGGTAGCAGGTCGTTTTTCGGCGTTATCCGTGCCGTTATGCCGAATCGCCCCGACTGGCGGCAGGTGACCTCACCTTTGTAAAGGTATGTGCCGTTGCTGTTATCAGCATCGTCGGCCAGGATGGCCGTTTTCGGCTGAGTGTCGAGAACCTGTTCCTGAGAGTTTAATCGACCGGAGATGATCTCAATGTCAACGTCGGCAGGCGAAATCTCGCCCAGGCGGACCTGTAGCGAAATCGGGAACTGCTGTCCCACATACACTGTCGCCGCTATATCCGGGACCCGCACCTCTTCAATGGCAATACTGTCCCAGTTGTGGCGCATGTGCTGCATCCAGTCACTGACCTGCCGTGTTGCTTCATAGTTGTTTTCGCGCAACCGCAGCGCTGCCCTCTGGGCGGGTACATAGCATTGGTCGGCGTAATCCATTAGCATGCGGTGGGCCGAAAACCGTTCTCCGGCCATATGAATCGAGGCTTTCATCTTCTGTACCCATCCTGTAGGGACTCGGCCGCCATCACGCGCATAAAACAAGGGGACTACTTCGGTCTCCAGCGTCTGGTATAGCATGTCGGCATCCAGTCTGTCCTGAATCTCCACATTGTCGTACTCTTCACCGTTGCCGATCTTGAACCCCACCGTGTCGTCATAGGCCTCATCCCACCAGCCATCGAGAATAGACAGGTTCAGAGCTCCATTGAATGCCGCTTTCATACCGGAAGTGCCCGACGCTTCTTCGGGTCGGCGCGGATTGTTCAGCCAGACATCGACGCCCTGAACGAGGTAGCGAGCGACATTGATATCGTAGTCCTCAAGAAAGATGATCCGTTTATGGAATCGCTCTTCCGATGAATACGCGATGATCTGCTTTATGATTTCTTTGCCCGGCGTGTCAAGAGGGTGAGCTTTCCCGGCGATTACGAGCTGTACCGGCCGCTTCTCATCATTTAGAATGCGATCGAGCCTGTCGAGATCGCTGAAAATGAGAGTGCCGCGCTTGTATGTCGAGAACCTGCGGGCAAAACCTATCGTAAGCAATTGAGGATCGAGAAGCTGGTCCGCCTCACGGATCGCGGGCTGCGACGCACTACGACGCGCGAGTTGGAGTTTCAGGCGCTTTCTTGCAAAAAAGACAAGCCGTTCTCTTCGTCTGTTGTGCACTCGCCAGAGTTCGGCGTCCGGTATGTTGTACACATCTTTCCAGACCTCAGGGGCTCCCGGACGTTCGGTGTATCGTGGCCCGAAGTATGAAATATACAGTTCATTGTGGTCGTGCGAAATCCACGACGACGCGTGAGCGCCATTAGTGATGGCCGTGATAGGCACGTCCTCGCGCGGCAGGTTTGGCCAGATATTGTGCCACATATCGCGCGACACCCGACCGTGGAGCTGAGATACGCCGTTGGCAAAAGCCGCGTATTTGAGCGCGGCTACCGTCATGCAAAACGATTCGGATTCGTCATCTGGAAACACGCGACCAAGCGACAGAAAGTCGTCGCCAGTGATTCCCAGATCGCCAAGAAGCGGACCTAAGTATCTCTTGATCAGGACGCTGTCAAATCGTTCGTTGCCCGCCGGGACCGGGGTGTGAGTGGTGAATACCGTAGTAGACCAAATGTACTGCGACGCCTGATCAAAACTGAGCTTGTCCTCGTGCATCAATCGCCGGATCCGTTCCAGGGTCAGAAACCATGAATGCCCCTCGTTGATGTGGTAGATAATCGGATCTATCCCGAGCGCCCGGAGAGCGTGGACCCCGCCAATGCCGAGAACAATTTCCTGACGAATTCGCATTTCCTTGTCGCCGCCATAGAGCACCGATGTTATTTCGCGAAACTTAAGAGAGTTATCGGGGATGTTTGAATCGAGAAGGAACAAGGGCACGACGCCAACATCGACTCGCCATATCTGTAAAAAGACGGGTGTGCCGTCTATGTTGACCGAGACCTTAAGCGGTTGATCATTCTTGTCCTTCACAAGCTTGACCGGCATGTGATACCAGTCGTTTTCCTCGTACCGTTCCTGCTGCCAGCCATCGGCCGAGAGAAGCTGGCGGAAGTAGCCATACCGGTACAACAGGCCAACCGATACTATTGGCAATCCGAGGTCAGAGGCCGATTTGATGGTATCTCCGGACAGAATCCCCAAACCGCCCGAATAGACCGGCAACCCCGTATCCATGCCATATTCCAGCGAAAAGTAGGCGATTGTGTTGTCCTCCAGATCGCCATATTTATAGTGGTACCACTTCTTACGCTTGATATAATCGAGGTATCGATCATATACTCGACTAAGGCTGGCCACAAAAGCATCATCCCGGGCTGCTCTTTCCAGCGTTTCCTGCGGTAACTGGGCGAGCATGCTGACCGGGTTCTGATAACACTGTTCCCACATTTCCGGGTCGAGCCGGATGAACAGCTTTACCATATCCCAGTTCCAGCAGTACCAGAGGTTGTGGGCCAACTCCTGAAGGGCATGAATACGTTCAGGAAGCCGGGGGAGTACCAGAAACTGTCGAACCTGCATAGTCTCTCCGTAAGTCGTTGCTATCCACGATTGAACCCAACCTGACGACCGAGTGTGAACTAGTACTAGTTTATCGACTCTGGCAACAATAAATTAATGGAATTGGCTGAATCGACAGGTAGTTCGGCCCGTATCCGTCCGGGTCACGTAAGGCGTGGACAGATTCTTCCGATAATGGCACAATCAGAGTTTTTGTTTGTTTAGCCTGACGATATCGCTATGAATGGAGGAGAATGAAACGAGGGAAGAAACGAATCGGAGTGCTGACTGGAGGCGGAGACTGCCCCGGGTTGAACGCAGTCATTCGCGCAGTAGTCAAAACCGCTGCCAACGAATTCGATATCGAGACAATTGGCTTTTTGGACGGCTATGAAGGACTGATAGAAGGGCGATACCGCACTCTCGGTTCGAAAGATGCCTCCGGTATACTCGCTCAGGGTGGAACGATTCTTGGCACATCCAACCGGGCCGATCCGTTTCATTATCCGGTTCTGGAGGGAGACGACTACGTATACATCGATCGGTCCAGCCAGGGTGTGCGCAATTTCGAATCGCTCGGCCTCGATGCCTTGATCGCTATAGGCGGCGACGGTACTATGGCTGCCTCGGCTGGCATGATCAAGAAAGGTATTCCGGTGGTTGGCGTACCCAAGACCATCGACAACGATTTGCCGGGTACCGACGTTACATTCGGATTTGATTCGGCTCTGGCCACCGCCACTGATGCC
>JBHHVC010000121.1:0-8228 GCA_046754125.1 Candidatus Zixiibacteriota bacterium | reverse complement strand
TTCAGGCCGTCGGAATCCATCATGTATATCTGCGGGGTTCCGCTTCGGTCGGATGTAAAGGCCATCATGCGGCCATCAGGTGACCAGGTGGGGGAGGAGTCAATGGCCTTATGCCGGGTCAGACGTTTGATGACTTTCCCTTTGAGGTTGAGGACGTAAATCTCTGAGTTGCCGTCTTTAGAAAGAGTGCAGGCGATTTTATTCCCATCGGGTGACAGCGTCGCAGCCGCTACGATTCCCGGGTAGCTGGCCACAGGAGTAATATCTTTACTAAAGATGTCAACTTTGTACAGGTGGGGCTCACCCCTCATAAAGCTGGTGAAATAGACTTCGTCTTTATTTGGAGCAAACATGGGGGAGATGTTTATAGATCCGGTCTGAGTGAGTTGCTGTTCGTTTGCGCCGTCATAATCCGCAACAAAGATCTCCTTGGCTTTTCCGATTTTTCTGACATAGGCGATTCGGCTGCGAAAAATGCCCGGTTCGCCGGTAAGAGTGTGTACAATTTCATTTGCGATATCATGCCCTAATTCCCGCCAGTATGTCCTGTTTCGATCCAGTTTGCCCCGAGCGAAGCGCTGGCCTCTGGCGCAGTCAAAAAGTCGCCACCGCACACGGATATTCTTGCCGGGAAACTCCGCCTCCAGCCGCACCAGATAGGTGGCCCCCAGCCGCATCCATCCTAACAGGCTGACTTCGTCAATTTCATACATCTTTACATAAAAGCTGTCGACCAGCACCAGTTCGAAATCGGCGTAGAAATCAATATCGCGCTGTACTATCCGGGTTATGTATCGCATATAGGCCGAATCGTCCGCCGAGATATAATCGGTGCCGATATATTTCATCTCGTCCACTCCGACGGGAGTGGCCTGTACGTCGCCGGTGCGCACAGTATCAAAGTGAATGTTACGTACCTGACCTTCTTGTGCGAATATGCTGGTTGCTGTAAGGGCGGTGCCAATAGTGAATAACAATAGTATGAATCGGTGCATGTGCTACCTCGGGTCGTATTTAAAGGGGAGAGTGATACCAAGTATTTCGTCTCGGAAATCTTTGGGCAACGGGGGAAAGGGCGCCGAACGCTGCACGGCCAGTTCACAGGCTTCATCGAACGCCTCGATACCCGACGACTGGTCGACCCGCACTTCGACGACGCGACCAGACTGGATTACCTGGAAGTAGATAGCGCATATGAGCGTGCCGTCATAGGCCACCGGATTACGATAGTTGCGCTGAATCTTATTGAAGGTCTGGGTAAACCAGTATGGGTAGTTGAACGATGCATTATCTACCCGCGCCCCGGCGAATGGCGCGCCTTCGGCGGTCATGGGTGACTGGATTTCATTCTGTTTGTCATCTTTGCCCGCCTTAGATTGTGTCGGCTGCTTCTTTTTTGAGTTTTTCTTCTTTCTGGGTTTTGGCTTCTCTTTGGGTTTGAGCTTCACTTTGTCCTTAACGGTTGGTGGGTCTATCGGTATCTCTGCCAGTTCTTCCGCGACTGCTTCCGGGATGGCGACCGGTTCAAGAGGTTCCGGTTGCTGTATCTCCGGCAAAGCAGTTAAAGATACTCTGATAACTTCGTCGTACTGACGCTGTGATTTAATGCTAAAGGGTGCGGTAGCTAGTGCCAAGACAAGTATAACGCCGTGCAGAATTGCCGAAAAGAGAATTTCACGAGACATATCGGTCTATCGCCCAGAGCCGGCCTTTCGCTTCTGCTCGATGGGAGCAGTAACCAGGCCGATAGTCTCGATACCCATTTCCTTCATCCTTGCCACTACCATAATGGCGGTGCCATAGGAAACTGCTGAGTCCCCGCGCAGGTATACCGACGAGGTTCCTTTTTGCTGTATTTCATCCTCGAGACGCTTTTCAAAATCATCGAGCCTTGCCCAGACATCATTGATGTAAATACCCCCCTTGTTGTCAATTGTCACAACCACGCCTTCGGCCTCTTCTTCGATTGCGGCAGCTTTTGTCTTGGGCAAATCAATCTCGATACCTGATTGCAGCAGCGGCGCAGATATCATGAAGATAATCAGGAGCACAAGGACGACATCAACCAGGTTGGTTATGTTTATGTCGGCCATCGCGTTGTAGGTGCGAACTCGCGGACGTCGCATCAGAGCGCTTCCTTTCTTGCCCTGGCAATAAAGCTGAGGACAAAATTGGCCGAGTGATCGTGCATGAGCTTCATCTTGTTGTTGGCCCAGTTAAAGGCAATTACCGCAGGTATGGCGGTGCCCAGCCCGACTATTGTTGCCAACAGTGCTTCGGCGATTCCCGGTGCCACAACGGCCAGCGATGCGGAGCCACGTTCGCCGATCGACCAGAAGGAATCCATAATGCCGACCACTGTACCCAGCAAACCCATAAATGGAGCGGCATTGGCAGTCGTCGCCAGAAAGACCACCTGTTTTTCGAGCTTGTGCAACTCCTCAATCATAGTCCGCTCCATAGTCATTTCGATTACATCGAAGTCAGAGTTTGTCAGCGGCCGTGTCGTTTCCTGAAGACCCCCGCCCTGATTTCTTTGCTCATACAGATCGGCAAGCTCCTCCTTCCCAGCGATGAAAACCTGCGACAACGGAGAGTTGTTCAGCGATCTGGCCTGGCCGACAGATTCAGCCAGGTTGCGGCTTCGTTTGAAATGGCTCGAAAACCGGCTGGTGTCCGCCTCTGCCTGCCGAAACAGCCGCCATTTGTTGAAGATTATTACCCACGACATGAAAGACATGAAGACCAGAACGGCCAAAATGAACATGCCGAAAGCTGACGATTCTGAGACTATTTCCCAAACGGTTCCTGAAAAAATGGCGCCAATTGTCATACTCTCCACACCTATAATATACTGTTGTCAGCCATAATCCTTTTACGTAACCTGCCCACCCAAAGTCGCGGATTTCCGGCAGATTCACTAAGAGCGGCAGTATATTGGCATACCCGAAAAGGGTCAACTAAAACAGAGATATGTCATGGCGGAGCCAAATGCGCCCAACATTAAACTTGACTTGATCGCTGGAGCGACTAATTTATCGCGGATTGTTTGACACAAACCATTTGACTCAGGGATGAAACGATGAGAAAAATGTTCTTGACCCTCGTGGTTGCATTTGCAGCCGTTGCACTGATAATCGGGTGTGGCCAGAAAAAGGAGTCGGAAAAAGCCGACAAAACACCACCGGCTGTCAGTCAGGCCGAACATATGGATTCCACAAGAATGGATTCCGCGATGATGGACACTGCGGGTTCGCCGATGGAGATGGAGCACGAGCACGACAGCATGTAAGACTTGTTTGACGCTTACGTGGAAAATTACAGCCTCCCGCAGCAGTGGGGGGCTGTTTCACTATTCAAATGTTCTGGTAGCGATCATTGAGTGCGTAAGTTCAGATTCGAAAGATCAGGCGCCTTGCAAAGCGGGTCTTGATTGAATTATTGGGACTCAAATGAGTGACGAGTCATTTTTCGATCATCTCGACATTGGCTCTTGGGACTAACGCTTTATCGCCGGACTCGAACTTAACTTCCAGGACACGCGCCATTGACTCCGATTCCAGTTTCTGGAGCGGAGAAGGCAGGTCGCTGACATTGCCGATTCTTCCGAAATACGGGTGCCGGATGACCCGGACTTGCCCGCCGACAGTGAGACCCAGGATTTCTTCGGCGACCCCTTCGGTGTGATCGAGGTTTTGGTCCGAGCTTGGAATCACGACCTCAGGACGAATAACTCCTGCCCTAATCTGTGTTGCGCCGTTGATACAAGCAACTTCGCCCTCGTGTTTCTTGAGCAAATCAAACGTTTGCCCTGCCATGTTGATAGAGCCAAACCCCTCGGTAACGACAAGAGTAAGACCTATATCCTCGGAGCCAGTGATAGCCACTCCGATATCGTATCCGAGGAAATCGCGAAGGTCTTTGTCGTCAAAGCCACCGACAACAATTCCCTTAACCCCTGCCTTGATAGCTTTTTTCATCGCATCGGCAGTAACTAATGCGCCCCCGACCACTATTTTGCCGGCCATATCTTCAGATATTAGCTTCTCGTCGAGCACTGTCTGGTGGTCAGGCACAGCGACCAGCAGCTCGCCAGATGTTTCGCCGCCGATGCCGAATATACCTTGCACGAAACTGGCCGAACAGGTGACAACGACTCCCTCTTCCGGAATGATCTCGGTTATCTCGCCGTGCAAGTATGCCCGGACTTCCACCGGGTTAGGATGGCCTCTTTGAAGTACCTGCCCGGTAATATGCGAAACGGATTCAAGAGTGCCGTCAATAGTGGCTTCACACTGCGAAGACAGGAATTTCAGAAATGATTTCTTGATCGCCAGGGGCTGCCCTTTTTCGATGGGATCGCCCTCCTTTTTGACCATCACCATTTCAATGTCCTCCGGCGGGATACCGAGTTTGTTCGCAACATTCAGGGGGACGACATCGCCCGGCAAATGGGTTCGCGCAACGACATCTTCAGGGCCAACCTTATCGCCTACTTTGACAATCACCTCCCCTTTGAGCGGGAGTATCCTGGACTTTTTGACAAGTAGTTTTTCGATAACTTTCAGACCCGGAGTGTATGCATGACCCATATGAACGATTCCTCTATTCTTGACCCTGCTGCTTGCGTCGGCGTTTGCGTCTTATTACGGCAAGGAGTACGACGCCCAAGGTTACCCAGAGTGCTACGCGGCGGCCAGAATTGCCGTGTTCCTCATCATTGTCATCGAGGTCGGAGACAGTTACAGTCTCCCGTGGAAGAGCAGATTCAATATTGTCGGTTGAAAATGATTCGACGATACTATGAAATATCTTCGTGCTCTGCTCAAATAGGGAATCGGGCGCATAGAAATAGAATGTAGCAATACTTTGCTCGCACAGCCGCCGCACGATCAGGTTCTTCGTTATCTCGTCTCTAAGCACAACATCGTTGAGCACGGTCAATATCTTCCGAGCGGTATCGTACGTTGGCGCGTTTGCCTTCAGATTGGAAAGGAAATCTCCAACCGGGAAATATTTGGCGTTCTTTCCAAATGATCCCGTAAACTCGCGTACAATTGAGTCTTCGAGCGTTTCCGTTAAGCCGTCCAGCGTGTCGACATTCAAAATCAGATAGGCTCCAGAGAAAAAGTACGGACTTGCACCGATGGGAGCAAAGACAGCCTCATAGTCAAGAGCCGAGTTTCCAGCGTTGATAGAGCTCAAGTACAGATCGGCGGTGTTGTAATCTATCTGTTCCCAGTTGTCCGGATAGGTGATAGTAAAGTGACCTTTGTAGCTGACATAGATGCCAGCCTGACTAGACATATAAATGCCGAGAATTGCTACAAATGTCAGAAGTGATCTTGTAAGATTGGGCCGTAGCATTATTTGCATCTCCTCTAAAAGGCGTCCTCGGTGTATATGTCCATTTCGGTCATCCACTTCTTGAGGTTGGATACGCGGTCAGACTCGCTCAATGTCGACAAATCAAATGGTCGTCCACGACCATCGAGTACAATACCGACTACTCCGCCATGTATTTCGCGCTCGACAACATTTCCTTTCCCGGCTCCAACATCATATGCCTTGTCCGGTTCAAATGTGGCCTTGGCTCTCAGAGGCAGGCCCTTGTCGTCGACGCCGAGTTCAAATTGCTTCAGTTCCAAATGATCAAGCGTTCCGCTAACTGTGCCGGTTGGCAACTTCATAGTGTACTTCATCACGGGCCCGCCTTTTTTGCTGATGCCGGACGGCGCGATGCAAGTTCCAAGGTGAATCAGGCAATCTTTCTCGAACACTTCCGTGGCGGCCTCAGGCTGAACTTCAGTAAGCACACCAAGTTGCGGCATCATGAAGATCGAATCGACAGCAAGCCGTGTGATACCCTCCGGCATAAAGGCATCAATCAGCATGAGCGCCGACTGCTGGCGGCGAGGGGCGTGCGAGAGAACGCCACCCGAGCCGATAAGCATGTCCAGTGTCAGCATATTGACAATCGTCGAACCCGAGGTTGATTGCTCAAAAGCATCCGCGATAGTTCGTTGCTGCTGGACTCCCTTGAGTACAGTAGCAAAGCTTTTGTGCTGTTTGAAGGCGAGCCGCAATGCTTCCTTGGCGATTGCCTGCTCAAATATCAGCTCTTCCATCGACTGGGGTATAGTCGTCGGCCGTATCATCTTGTTCTTGACCCGGTTGCGCAGATCGCGCTCGTCCATTGGAAACGGTACCCAGCGCATAACTTTCGGCAAGGTTGCTTCGGCAAAAACATTGGAAATCGAGTAGGACATGCCCAGATTAGCGGAAACCGTTCGATTGAATACCGGCTTGTCCCCCTCCGGTCGGAAGACCGAGAACACGTCAGTAGTCGCGCCGCCAATATCGACACCGATAGCTTCGATGCCGTATCGCTCAGCAATTGTCTGAATAATCAATCCCACAGCACCGGGCGTTGGCATGATGGGCGCATCGGCCCAGGACATCAGCTTTTTGTAGCCCGGTGCCTGCGCCATGACATGTTCCATAAACAGCTCATGAATCTCTTCACGTGCAGGTCCAAGGTTCTCTCGTTCAAGGACCGGGCGAAGGTTGGCGACGCTCTTGAGGTCTACCTTTTCGGACAATGTTGCCTCGACTTCGCCTGCCGCATCCTTGTTGCCGGCGTAGATAATTGGCAGTTTGTAGCTCGACCCGAGGCGCGGCCTGGGATCGGCGGCCGAAATCAACTCGGCCAGCCCGACAACATGCGTTGTAGTGCCGCCATCAATTCCGCCCGAAAGCAGGATCATGTCCGGTCGCAGATGCCGAATTCGCTCGATCTGCTGGTGGGGCAAGCGTTTATCATTCGAAGCAATGACGTCCATCACAATAGCCCCTGCGCCAAGAGCCGCGCGCTCGGCCGATTCAGCAGTCATCGATCGAACTACGCCAGCGACCATCATCTGCAACCCGCCACCGGCTGAGGATGTGGATATGAAAACGTCGGTGCCTGTTTTGCCATTCGAGGGGGAAATGAACTTGTCGTTGTCGTCCAGGATTTTGCGGCCGGACAGTTCTTCTACCTCGGCGATGGCATTCAGCACACCCATTGTAACGTCTTCGAATGGGGCCTCCACCGTAGTCGGCGCTTCGCCACGTGTGGTCAGACGGTACTCGCCGTCGATATACTCGATGAGGATAGCTTTGGTCGTGGTGGATCCACAATCGGTTGCTACGATTACTTTTATGTCGGACGGATTGTCAAGCTTTGCCATAAACGGTGCCCTGTCATCCTAGTTCATATGGTCATTTCACGCGGCCCGCAGGTCATTTACCTGACCACTCAGGCTCATACCGAAGGAGTCCGGCTTGCGACCGCCAAGGGGTCTGTTGAAAAACCTTTTGTGGGCTGCAGGCCTCCCGGTCTGCCCTTTGACGCCAACTGTCGGAACCGCTAAGGGGTGTCCGACCTACGGGAATTCCATTGGCGAGCTTTTTCAACAGGCCACTAAGGCAGCGATAATAACACACCGGCGTCCGGATGTAAAGACCGATTTTCTAGGGGAATTCGCTCGATAGGGGGCATGGAGGTTATAACACCTGATTGTGGATAAGGGTATGTCTAAGACTTCGCGTGCGCAAAGGGGGCTTGGCAGATATGCCAGTTCCGCAGTTCCTGCTCGTAGATAGGTCGATTAGTGGCTTTAAGCTCATAAATAAGGCTTTATCGGATTTCGCTTGACTTGTTCAGACCATGCCGATAGATTTTCCGCTTGTGAGTTGGTCGGTATTCTGTACAGAGAATGCCGACTGCTTTCGAAATGGAGATGATATTTGTAATGGACATTTCCTGAGGGTGGTACGTCTACATAGTTCAAGAGCGCGGCACAATAACGTGTTGCACAAACCGCAAGGAACCTGCAGCTTGTTCAATTCGATTATTTGCCATAATCTTAACTGCAGGCGGGCTTTCAGGTCAATCTTGTTGGCGATACTTCTACTGTTTTTTTCTATATCTATTGATGCTCAGGAGGAGACCTTGCCTAAGCCTGAGGTCGACTCAGTTTCAGCTTCAGTTTCTCTCGCTCCGGAACCACCAGCAGCCGTAGACGTTCGCGATAAGCCAAACGATGGCGGAGACGCGGTAGTGATATCGTGGGAATTGTCACCCAATGATCAGCCATCGGCCGATTTTTCCGGCTATACCATATATAGAGCCGCTTCAGCGGCTGGGCCTTTCGAAGTGATCGGGGATGAAACGCGTGGCAGCA
>JBHHVC010000120.1:0-8366 GCA_046754125.1 Candidatus Zixiibacteriota bacterium | reverse complement strand
CCATCAGAATCTGAAAAATCCCTTCAAATGCTCCAATGGATTGACATTTGGTGGATCGAATAGGGCGGAAAAGGCGTTAAAGCATATAGGACCTGCTGATCTTTCGCCGATACTAACAGTAAGTCCTGATGATGGCCGTTGAGCAACCAGAGGCTGAAGAATATGTTTTTTTGTTTGACTACGCTGCAAGGTTAGAGTAGATTGCACATGAAGAAATCAGGAAAGCTGTTATGAAGTACACTCTTACGATTTTTCTGCTGATTGTGATGGTTTCGGTATCATCGGCACAATTCAGGGATCAGGCGGTTGCGCAAGAGAACATAGCCTCCCCCGGAATTGGCGTTGAGCCGGCAGTTAAGCCGTTTTCGCTGATTGATTTGTCGAGGGTTCGCTGGTCGCACAGCTACTCGGTGTCGTTTTTCTCCGGGGGCAACAGTTCCGGTTCGGCCGGATTGTTCAACAGCACTTTGTTTTATGATTTTTCTTCAAAGCTCTCGTTGGCGGTTAACCTCAGTGTCGCCCATTCGCCGTCGTCTCTTTTTGGTGATACGGAGGCCAACGCTTCTTTTCTTCCCGGATTTGCATTAGACTACCACCCCTCAAGAAACTTTCAGATGTCGATACAATTTCAGCAGGTTGACGGTCGCTTCGGTAGATATTCCCCGGCATCCGGCTATCGTTCGATATACCCATACTGAGTGAAAGGAGTAGTTCTATAGTCGTTCCGGTTTTTATCTCGCCTTTCCCCGTATCTCATGACTGACAACACCCGACCTGACCACAGCCGCATAGTGGTAGTGTTGCGCAAAGCGGCGCACATCTGGACCAATAGTCGCACTGTCGAGTTCGTATTGATGATTGCGTGTGGCTTCGTGCTGGTGGGAGTGGGATTGACACTGGTGGAGATTACAACCGGCCATTCGCAAACAATGGGCGAGCCGCCTGTGGTCATTCAGGTGGAGTTGGTCAACGGTACCGATGATCCGGAGTTGGCAGGGCAGGTAGCACAACGGCTGAAGAGCGTTTCCGGGCCGAACGTGAAGATTGAGATCGCACTGACGAGAAGAATTGAGTGGGTAGCGGTGAGACGGTCGGTTTTGATTTCGAGAGTGCACGATCTATTCGCCGCAAGACTGTTGGCGAAAGAGATTGGCATGGATGAGAGCGAGGTCGTTTTCAAAACTAAGCCCGGCGGCGACGATCGCATAACTGTAACGCTGGTGATGGGGGCAGATATTAGTGATATGCTCTCTGCCCAATTACCATCGAAGGAGAGTTAGTACTAGTAATTGGATAAGTTGTCACCGCTCAAACTTGCCCGGCTGGCCGGGCGACTCGCGCAGTCGAGGAAGGGATTTGACGTAAAACTGCTGAAATTGAAGTCGATTTCATCGGTTTGCGATTACTTTGTCATTGTGTCCGGAGATGCAGACATTCATGTTAAGGCGATTTCGAACGCAATCTATGACGGACTTCTGGAAAAGGGTTACAAACCATTCCATCAGGAAGGACAAAACGAAGGCAACTGGGTGTTGCTGGATTACATTGATACCG
Organism: Candidatus Zixiibacteriota bacterium; assembly: GCA_046754125.1. GTDB lineage: Bacteria > Zixibacteria > MSB-5A5 > GN15 > FEB-12 > JBHHVC01. The sequence continues at coordinate 6,812 of JBHHVC010000120.1, read as the reverse complement.
TTGTTCATATATTCCGTGAACCGACACGCCAGTTCTATGCCCTTGAAAAGCTCTGGGGTGACGCACCGGTCGAGGAGTTGAGTGACAACTGACAGATTGGAAAAAGACATGCATGTAAAGGCAAAAGAAAAAGATTCGGGGAAAACAATGGAAGTTGCAGACCTGAAATCCAAGACGATCGCGGAACTGCTGAAAGTGGCGGAGGATCTGGATATCCCCGGCGTGTCGGGACTTAGAAAATCGGACCTCTTGTACAAGATCATGGAGGTACAGTCCTCAGCATCTGGGATTATTCTTGCCGAGGGTGTGCTCGAGATTTTGGAGGAGGGTTACGGGTTTCTAAGGGCGCCCGACTACAACTATCTGCCGGGAAAGGATGATATTTACGTATCGCCCTCACAGATAAAGCGATTCGACCTTCGCACAGGCGACATAATCTCCGGACAAGTCCGACCTCCAAAAGATAACGAGAGGTATTTTGCACTGCTGAAGATTGAAGCCGTCAACTATGACGAACCGGATGTGGCCAAGCACAAGACCATATTCGATAACCTGACGCCGCTGTATCCCGAGGAGCCGTTCAAGATGGAATCCTTAGCCGGGGAAGTCACTACTCGAATCATCGATCTGATGTGTCCGATTGGGAAAGGACAGCGCGCCCTGATAACCTCGCCGCCTAAAGCAGGTAAGACAATCATCCTGCAAAAGATCGCACAGGCGATAACAATGAACCACCCCGAAGTGACTCTGATCGTATTGTTGATCGATGAACGCCCGGAAGAAGTCACCGACATGAAACGGTCAGTAAGGGGCGAGGTTGTCTCATCAACCTTTGACGAACCTGCCGAGAGACATGTGCAGGTGGCAAAGATGATTCTGGAAAAGGCCAAGCGTCTGACCGAGCATGGTCACGACGTCGTCATCCTCTTGGATTCTATCACCCGCCTCGCGCGCGCTCACAACTCGGTGGTACCACACTCCGGCAAGATACTCTCGGGTGGTGTCGACTCGAACGCTCTGCACAAGCCAAAACGGTTTTTTGGGGCGGCACGTAATATCGAGGAGGGCGGCTCGCTCACCATTGTTGCGACAGCTCTGGTTGAGACAGGTTCGCGTATGGACGAAGTCATCTTTGAGGAGTTCAAAGGGACGGGCAACATGGAAATGGTGCTCGATCGACGCCTTTCCGACCGGCGTATCTTCCCGGCTATGGATATCAATCGGTCCTCCACCCGTAAGGAAGAGCTTCTGGTAGATGAGGAGACAATCAGCAAGGTCTGGGTTTTGCGCAAGTTTCTGGCTGAAATGAACCCAATGGAAGCGATGGGATTCCTTCTGGACCGCCTCAAGAAAACTAAAGACAACGAAAGATTCCTGGCCTCGATGAAGGACTGACCCTGCATCCGAGGCCGGAGTACGCACCCTGCCCAGATGCTGTCACCGTTGTCAGCCACCGGTTCACTGACCGGTGGCCCAATAGCGTGCTGTAGGTTATGACTAGTCCCCATATGGGCTAACTTTAGTCAACAAAGTCCACAAAACACGTGTCCCCCCCCACCCGGCGTTCCTCCTCTGGCTCCACTCTGATTGGGCTACAAGATGCTAATCCCCTCTCCCTGAACCTCGGTCTGTTCTGCCCCCACCAGTCTTCCCTTTCTTTGGCACCATCGGCTTGCTATTCTGTTAAAGAACCATGATGGAAGAGTACGGACATCTGCATATAGGCGTGCTGGCAATTCAGGGAGACTACGAGCGCCATCTGCATCAGCTTAGGCAGGCCGGGGCGCGGAGCCGTCCAGTGAGGCTGGTAGCGGACTTGAGCGGTCTGGACGGTCTGATCCTGCCCGGTGGTGAGTCTACCACAATCAGCAAGATGATTGACCGGTTCGATTTGCGCGAGCCACTACTTCAGTTTGCCGATAAAAAGCCGGTTTTCGGCACCTGCGCAGGAATGATAATGCTTGCCCGATCTGTCGCCGACAATCAGGCCTCGGTCAGGCCGCTCGGGCTAATCGATATCGAGATAGCGCGGACAGCCTACGGTCGCCAGATTCATTCCTTCGAGGCGCAAGTTGAAGCTCGGTTGAACGGGACGGTGAGCACTCTCGAGGCGACATTCATCCGGGCGCCCATGATTACTCGAGCAGGCCCAGCCGTGAAAATACTTGCGACCCACAACGATCTGCCCGTATTAGTATCCGAAAGGCGAGCACTGGCTGCCTCGTTCCATACAGAACTGGGAGAGGATTTGTTATTGCTGCGATATTTCTTACGAACTTTTTGTTAAGTTATGTCGATACGTAATATATATTGGTAATGGATGCATAAAGTCTTTTTTACACAATCAGTGGGGCGCGATTCTGCCCACAGCGAGCGGCCCAAAGCGCCCCCGGTGAAGCAGCGAATGCAGGTCCCGCAGCCGAGGCTGCCTCGCTGGATGAAGATAAGCGCGAAATTCGGCCCCAACTATGCCCGCGTCAAGGGCCTGATGGACGAACTGGGGCTGCACACCGTTTGCCGGGAGGCGGCCTGCCCCAACATTCGAGAATGCTGGGACGAGGGCACTGCTACCTTCATGATTCTGGGCAAACACTGCACTCGCGACTGCCATTTCTGCGATGTTCTGCACGGATCGCCTGACGGTATTGTCGATGAACGCGAACCGGAACGGCTGGCACAGGCAGTTTCCGCATTGGGCCTGAAACAGATTGTAATTACTTCGGTTACAAGAGATGACCTGCCTGATGGGGGAGCCTCAATGTTTGCCCGGACTATTGAGCTCCTCCGAAGGCAGGATAATTCTGTCAGAATTGAATTGCTTATCCCTGATTTCCGTGGAAACTTCGAGGCTCTTAAGACCGTGCTGGATGCGCGCCCAGATGTGCTCGGCCATAATGTCGAGACAGTTGGACGATTGCACAAACGAGTTCGTCCGGCGGCGCGATTGGACCGATCGCTTGAGGTCCTTCGCTTCATGTCAGAATATGATACACGCCCAATCGTCAAGAGTGGGTTGATGGTCGGACTTGGAGAACGAACTGAGGAGATTGTTGAATTGATCCACCAAACTGTAGCCGCTGGTGTCGATATTCTGACCATAGGCCAGTACCTAAGACCTTCAGAGGCTCACTTGCCGGTGGAGCGGTTCTATCACCCGGACGAATTTGCAGAGCTTGCCCGAATCGGACGCGATATTGGCCTCTCGCATGTGGAATCAGGTCCGCTGGTGCGCAGTTCCTACCGCGCATTCACACAGTCGCAGCAACTGCTGGAGCAGGCATGCTGAAGAAAATTATCTTGGCCCGGCATCATGGTTTTTGCATGGGCGTGAAGCGTGCAATCAATATCGCCGATGATACCGCACACAGTGCCTCCGAGAATGAACCGGTAACAATCCTCAATGAGATTGTGCATAACGAAGCGGTGGTCGACCGGTTTCATCGAAAAGGAGTTGGACGTGCATTTTCTGTTGCCGAAGTGGGGCAGGGGACGCTAATAATCTCAGCTCACGGTGTAGCGCCCGATGTCAAAGCCAGTGCCGAAGCAAAAGGCCTGACGGTGGTTGATGCTACATGCCCGCTGGTCACTCGTATTTATGACATAATCACCCGCGTCGTGGCCAACGGATATCACATCATCCACTTCGGCGAGAAAAATCACGACGAGACAATCGGTGTTGTTGGATATGCCCCAGACGATATCACTGTCGTGTCAACAGAGGATGAACTGCTGGCCTTGCCAGACTGGAAGGACCGAAAGCTGGGCATGACTGTTCAGACAACCGCGCACCTGAGTACTTTTGAAACAGTAGAAAAACTGGCAGCCACGAAATGGCCGCAGATTCGCGTATTCAATACGATTTGTGATGCTACAACCAAACGACAGTCGGCAGTTTTGGACCTTGCCCCGAAAGTGGATATGATCCTGGTAGTTGGTTCTAGGACCTCTGCTAATTCCAAAAGACTTGCCCTGATTTCCGACGCCATTTGCGGGCGCGGCCTGTTGATAGGATCGGCGGCTGATATTCTGCCTGAGTGGTTCACAAACAGTGACGTATCCACAGTTGGCATTTCTGCCGGCGCATCGACTCCGGAGTTCTTGGTTGAGGAGGTTATTCAGCGGCTGGTCGATCTGTCGGGTGATACTGCCGAAGTTATATTGCCTGAAAAGAAACGTCGCAGTCGGGCTGAAACGAATCCCGCATGATTAACAGACGATGTATCCAAAGAAGGCATAGTATTGATCTGCGAAAGCGGTCTTGCGGAGCGCGAAGAAACCGACGGACCAGCGACTCTGGTGTGAATACAAAAACTAGAAAGACGTATCGATGAACATAGCCTTTTGGGGTGATCTATTTATTTGGGTGGCGGCGACCTGTGTCTTGGCGTCCGGCCTGCTATTTGGGCTGACATGGTCGGGACAGAAGCAGTGGCACACGTTGGCACGACGATTTTTCTGGATAGGTACTGGATCGATAATCTCTGCCGTAGCGCTCTTGCTGGTACTCATTCTTAATCATGACTTCTCAATCGCCTATGTGCACTCTTACTCGTCCACCGACCTTCCTTTGGGCTACTTGATCTCTTCGTTGTGGGCCGGGCAGGAGGGGACCTTTCTACTGTGGATCATGTTCTGCGGCATTCTTGGCCTGATCCTGATGTATACAGCGCGCCAGTTTGAATACGGCGGCATGATGTGGCTGAATCTGTTTATTCTCTCGGTGCTGCTCATAGTCATCAAGAAGTCGCCCTTTGAGATGCTTCCTGTGGCGCAAATTGAGGGAGCCGGTTTGAATCCGCTATTGCAAAACTTCTGGATGCAGATCCATCCCCCTATAATGTTCGTTGGATTCGCTGGAGCTGTATTCCCCGCCTGCTTTGCTTTGACAGCGTTGGTGTCTCGTCGGTACTCAAGCTGGGCGGAATCGGCGAGGCGATGGACGATGTTCGCGTGGAGCGCCCTTGGCGTGTCGCTCGTTATGGGTGGTTATTGGGCCTACAAGACCCTTGGCTGGGGTGGATTCTGGGCATGGGATCCTGTAGAAAACTCTTCGTTCATCCCCTGGATTTTTCTCACCGCGCAGGTGCATACTCTGTTTATCCAGAGACAGCGTGGTGGTTTGGTTCGTTTCTCTTTGTTTGTTGTGCTTATGTCGTTTTGGGCTGTTCTTTACGGAACATTTCTCACTCGCTCGGGAGTGCTTGCTGATTTTTCGGTGCATTCGTTTATCGACTTGGGAATCAATCAGTTCCTGATTGGGGGATTGATTCTGTTTGTTGCTGTGGGTAGTGGACTCTTGCTCTGGCGATGGCAGGACATCACACCGAAACCATCTTATTCGCGCGTGGCATCACGTTCGTATATTGTAACTATCGGCATCCTGATTCTTTTTCTGGGAGGTGTGCTGACCTTGATTGGAACGTCGGCGCCCCTGCTTACACGGTTCAGTGATAATCCTTCCAATGTTGGTCTGCCCTACTATTTCACTACTATGACTCCCGTTGGTGTAGCGATTCTGGCGATGATCGCGCTGTTTCCGGCATTTCGGTGGAATGACGGCATCGCACGGTCGCAATTCCTGATCGCAGGGGCGGCGGCGGCGATCACAACTGCCGTGATATTAATCGCTACCGGGCTCACTCGCGAGGTCATCTACCTGCTGTTGTTCGGTCTAGCTTCATGGGCGATAGTTGTGAACGGCTGGGTCGTTTTCAACAACGCTCGCAAGAGACATTTCGCCGCGGGATACTTCGCTCATATCGGACTGGCTCTGGCATTAGTTGGCGCTGCAACCTCGGCAGGATTTGAAACTAAGCGAACTCTCATTCTGCCGCGCGATGTCACGGTAGAGGCGATGGATTGTTCGCTTACTTTTGTCAGTGTCAACAATCGAAGTAAGGGTTTTGATTGCCATGTTGAGGTAACTACCGAGGGAGAGACTTTTATGGCCGTGCTGCCGCACGAGTTTCCCAGCAACGCCGAAGGAGTAATGCGCAAACCGCACGTGGAGAAGTACTTTGATCACGATCTATATCTGGCTCCCGTAGCGATGGAACAGCCCGAGCAGGATGATCCCGGAACGATTATCTTAGAAAAGGGTCAGACTGCTACATTAGATAAGTACGAAATAGAGTTCCATGATTTCGAGCTAGCCGGTCACGGCGATGATGGCCCGCGGTCGGCATCTGCCCTTCTCACCTTCGCTTTCGACGATAAGAAGGAAGATGTGAGCCCGTCCGTATCGGTCGTGGACGGACAGGTTGAGCCGTCGATCGTTTCGGTTGATTACGGACGTGCGACGGTTCATATCACTGGCGTACGACCTGACGACGGCGCTGTAGTCCTCAAAGTTAGCGGTGATTTCCTGCCAGAGGTTGAAGCATCGCAGGCTTCTTTGGTTATTGAATTGTCGCGAAAGCCGTGGATCAGCCTGTTCTGGATAGGAACTATCATCATGTTCTTGTCGGGTGCTCTGTCGATGCGCAAGCGCAGGCGGCAGGACTTGCCAGGAAACACCAGAGACAAGACAGCCGACATATCATCTGATACCGTTACTCAACAAGTTTCTACATCGGTATAAAAGTCAGTACGCCACCCAGCGTGATAGCTCGAACTACATTAGAATACATGGTACCCGAACCATCGGGCTTGTTCTTGTGGGTAGCAGACGTCTCGTTTGCCCCTCGAAAGTTCTTGATTCCAGGCAGCAGACCGTGAGGTTTGCCAGCCACAAGATATTCTTGGTCCGGTGGCCCGACCTCTGGGTGGGTTTCCTCCTACATTCAAGCAGTTTCGCCACAACCAAAGTTCAT
>JBHHVC010000119.1:0-8413 GCA_046754125.1 Candidatus Zixiibacteriota bacterium | reverse complement strand
GGTGTCCATCGTCACCGGCTGTTTGATGATATCCGATCTTGAGTAAAGTGAGGATAGTAGTCGGCTATGTCGTGAAGCAGGGCGGCAGCCATGTCCTCCCAAATGAATTCTCTGGCGACCTTTTTGCCGGCCTCTCGCACTTGACCTGTATCGAGACTTTGAGCTTTATCAATTGCCCCGCACCAGAGGTCAGGATCATTCGGTAGAACAGTTACCAGTTCGTTGGAGAACTGCCGCAATTCACTCACGTTGGACGATACCGAATGTAGTCCGGCAGCAGCCATCTCGTAGAACTTCAGAGGATTCAGGTAGTGAAAGAAGGCGTTGTCGAGGTATGGCATAAGACCCACGTCAAAGCTTCTTAGTACCGATGGCATTTCTGACTGCAGTACCGGCTCGAACAAGTGGATGTTGGCGTGTGTCTGTAATCTGCGCCCCACTGCTGCGTTCGTTACAGGACCAACCAGAACAAAGTGCCAGTTGGGTTGTTGCCGGGCAAGAGCGGTTCTCAGGGCAACGTCAAGTCGTTCAGAAATGACTCCCGCATAGCCTATTCGGGGAGATGGAACGGCCATGATGTCGGGTCTCGGCTTGGTGCTTGAATCGCAAAGCCTCTGGTATGTCGACTGCGACAAGCCGTTGCCAAACATTTATGAGCGCCGATAGCCGCCACCATACTTTTCCTGTAGTTTTCGCGACGTTGTAAGCAGCAAGTCAACACGCGGGCGCACGCTCTTTTCGATTTCAGTGACTCCCGGCAATTCCCGACCCGATATGTCGACCAGATTATCATACAATTCCATGATCGTGAAGCTTTCTTTGCAGATGCCTGATACATATCCCTGCTGCGGATAGTTGAACCAGATCAGCGGATGCGGCTCGTGTATACCGAGCCGTCGTTGTAATGATCGGTAGCTGTGACGAAGTAATCGGATATTCACCTGCTCCACGCCCGGCAGCAAGCGTGCCAGCCGATCGTGCAGAAGGTATTTCGGACTGTACAGGTAGAGGTGATCTCCAAGCTTTTCAAGACGTGCTGCGCCGAACAGTTCAGACGTGCGTGCTCGCTTCGTCATAACAGTAGTGAACGGGCACAACGGCCTGTTGACCGCTACCACTGTTATGTCATACCTTCGGGAAGCCCTTGCGAGGGCGTAAACCGCCGGACGTCGCATGTACATTGGCCAATCGACGGCCGTGAACAGGAGCAGGATTTTCGGCAAACGACTCAGAGCCCCTCCAAAAGATTCTGCAGTCCTGGACTCCATGGGATGGAATTCAGCTTGCACCTTGTTGCGGCAATAGCCCAGACATCCACTACTCGCCGGTTGGCCGCACCAGTTCCTCATACAACTGCATCAGCGATGCGTCTGGTCCGACGCCCAGTTCTGTGTCAAGCAGTTGCTCGTACTTTCTGTAAACTTGAACCGCCCGGAAACGTTGGCCCAAAGATCCAAAAATACCCATAAGTTTCTGGATGCCTTCGCACCATAACGGATCAAGAGATATCCCCTTCTCCAGTGAGTGACACGCGGCTCTATGTTCGTTCCGATGCACATACGCTTCGGCCAGGGCAATCAATCCGTCCAAGTACAGGATTCGCACACGCTCGCGACGCGCCATTGTATACTCTTCATACATGCTTTTGGGGAGTAGATCACCCTGAAAAATGTTCAGAGATTTACGTAATTCATCAACACACACTTCGTTATTGGGTGCTTTCCTGACATTGTCAATAGCTTCGGGAACTGCCCGTTCAAATTCGAACAGATCAACTGTCGTTCCATCTGGCAGAAAGCAGCTGTAACATTCGTCCTTATAGTCTATAAACGAAATCCCCCCCCTGCGATAATACGGATCGAGAGCTGTCCGTGCATCGCTGACACAGGCCCGCAGGTTCATCTTGCTCCGCTTTACCTCAGTTTCCGGCCACAGCATCTCCATCAGTTCTTCTTCGTGCAGCGGGCGAGGGTACGACAGAAGAAGTGCCTGAAAGAGCTCGCGGGATTTCCTTCGTTTGAATACAGCATTATTGCCGAGAACAACGATTTCTGTGCCCCCTAGAGCTTTTACTTCGATAGTAGCAGGAGAAGCTGACTCGGCCATTACAGTGTAGTCTTGCAGGACTCTTTCGAGAGTTTTTCCCTTGAAACGTGTAGTTATCTCCTGATCCTGATCAAGCCCTCTAATTTGGTGGCGTGTGGCGAATCTAAACAATCGGGTCAGCTCAATGTCGTCAGATGAATCGGAGATAGTTTTTCGAAAGTGAGGTGTGTAGTCGAAGCGGTACTCGGCAGCAAAAAGCTTCTCAACTGTCTCGAGATTAACATCATACCGTACAGCTTGCACGATCAGGGCTGCCTGCAGTGGTTCACAGCACAGTGGAAACGAATGCCAACCTAGCTCTTCGAGAATCTTCAGTGCCTCGAAGAGTTGCCTATTCTCAGTCTCTCTGTCTTTCCTCCTGTCTGACATCATTGCACGTAAAACACATGCTGTCATTTTCCATGGACGCATGTTCCCAAAACAAGCTATGTGTGAGATGGATTCGATTGACCGATCAGTCAACAAGAGATCACCGGTAGCCAGTCCTTTCAGTGCGAAATACCCATACCAGATCAGGCGTGCTTCGCCACTTTGCGGAATTGTTTGCGGGTCAACTTCGTTATCGCTCGCGACGCCATGCTCTGCGAATTCAAGGAATGAAATGATAGCGTGACTGATTACTTTCTCGACTGCGCCCAACTCGTTGGATTCGCTCATTGACTCCTTTAGAAGTGTCCACGCTTTGTTCCTGTCACCCAGGTACCAATGAGCTAACCCTCGACAGCGCATGATTGCAATCCTCTGTGCTACGAGCGACAAATTGTGTCGTTGTGCAAACGCTTCTCCAAAATTCGCAGACCCAAGGGTCTGGCGATAATGGCCCATTGTAAAATGTACTTCCATGATGTTCCACAAGAACAGTTTGCAAAGAGAATAGGATTTCTTCCGTTCAAGATATTGGAGACGGTCGGTAAATACATTCAGACTTTCCCGTGAGTATCCCTGTGAATGTCGATACAGGGCCTGGTTGTTGTCACAGATCAGCCACTCTTCGGAGCTTTCGGTTTCAATATGCTTTCGAGCCCGCTCAACATGTTCCAAGGCCCCGAGTAAGTTGAGCTCCCTCTCAGCTGCATGTCCCAAAACGAAGTTGGCACCTATATGATTCGATGGCCGAATCAGGTCAGTTTCTTCTGCAATGCGACCCCAGTCATCGAGTAGTTCCTTGTAGGGCATTCCCGACATTTCAGATATGCTTGCCCAGTGATAGTGGATCCAAACTGATCCCAGAACTTTTGAACCATCGTCAAGAATCTCAGGATTCAGTTTGTCCTTAAGGTAATTCCTCAGAGAGCGATAGCGGCCCGAGCGGCCCAGGATAACTGCACGATGTTTGATCATCAGCGGTGCCAATTGATGATCGGTTGGAAACTCTTCAAGCATTTGCTCAACCTGCTCCAAGAGATTGGAGTCAGTTACAGTCTTCCAATGACGGTCAAGCATCTCCAGCGTCGCTGTATACTGCTCTGCCCACAAAAGGCACCGGCAACCTTCAAGCAACATCCCCACACTGGCGAGATGTTCGGCAATAGTTATGAGAGTGTCATTTCGTTCTTTACTTCCTGTCTCTCGCAGGAAGTCGTTGACAAGCTCGTCCCGAATAAGAGAGTGCAGAGACAGATGCTCCGATCCATTGGACCGCGTGAGGGGAAGTGCCGATTCGCGGATTTGGTGCAGAAAGTCTGTAATCGTCGCTTCATTGTATCCGAGCGCCTTCAATCCAACCGTCTCCAGTGTAACCAGTGGGGAAGTCCTGACCAGAAACTTCTGTAGGCCGGGTGTCAGCTTGGACAGGAATTCTTCCTGCACATACTCCCCAAGTGCTACCACGTTGTGCAGCGATCCTGATCCTTTTTTTGGGCGTCCCTGTGATGACGGTTCGGTCGTTTTCAGCAGCATGCGAGCAGCTACACACCAGCCTCCGGTCTTATCCCAGAGTTGCTGTGTGTGCTTTTCGTCGAGTGGAATGCCAGTAGATTTATCCGCCAGACCCTTGAACTCCTCAAGTGTAAAGGCCAGGTCGGCCGACCGATGTATTAGTGCTTTCCCTTGTTCCTCCAGCCGGGCCAGGCCACCACGCGGCATAGTGCGTGAAGCGACTATTATCCGGAGCTTCCCCCCGCATTCCTGAGATAGGGACATCACCAATTCCGCAATATCTGAACTCTCCGCGATTAGCTCGAAATTATCCAACACTATCCAGCATTCTCGTTTAACGAATTCATTAATGGAAATGCAGATATCCTCAAGAGCTTGGCGGGCGTTGGAAGACTGATCGACGGGCCGATCCTGAATTCCGCTTCGCCTGACGTCAGCGATTCCATTTGAGAGCGCCTCAATCAAGTAAGTCATGAATTGCGCCGGGTCCGCGTCATGTTGATCCAGCCTTAACCAGGCCTTGCGATCGACAGGAATCCGAGCGAGCGTCTGGGCCGCTACTATGGTTTTTCCATATCCGCCGGGTGCCGTCAGGACAACGAGCCTGGCAGTGGGATGTGAGCGAATCTGCGAAATGAGCCGATTTCGCTCGATCATACCGTCGGGCGGTTCAGGGATTCGGGTTTTTTCGGGCAAAAGTTTCACCCTGTAAATATAGCCAATTCAATGGCTTAAGACAAGAAATAGTGTCCCAAAAGAGAAACGCGCCCCGTTTGCAGGCCAATTTGTCAATGGCCTGTCAATGGGAATCTTTCTTTAAGGCCATGAATGAAAAGAAAGCAGAGAACAGTACACAGACCAAGCCCCAACGGATTCTCTTACACATCTGTCGTGCGGGAAAAAACTGGTCCGGGAAGGCGATTCGTTTGAAAGATGGCAGCGAGCATCGATTCAAACATCTCCGTGAGCTACTGGAATGGTTAAGCAAGGAAAAAACAAACTGAACCTGAAAGCGGTGGAGTTGAAATCATGATCTCAAAGCTAACGAAAAGTCTGGCAGCGATAGCAGTGACTTTTATGTTGCTGTCATTACCAAGCACAGAAAGCAATGCCACAGAGTATTTTTGGACCGGCGATAGCTCCAATAGCTGGCATAATCCTCATAATTGGTCACCGAATGGGGTACCACAGGGAGCCGGAGATACAGCGAACATCATCAAAGGCGGTACTGATTACACTATTGTCGCGGATACTTTCATAAGTGTACAGGTACTTCATATCAACAGCGCTGGCCCAGGAGTCGCGACAATTCAACTCAATGGGAATACACTCACTACTATAGATGAAAGCACAATCGGTAGTGCAGGAAGAATAAGGATTGATCGTGGAGTCATTGATGGGACCGGTCCATTGATAGTATACGGATTGCTGGATTTGCTAGCTTCTACGGTTTATGTTTCCATAATAAACCACGGTACTTTTAATGTAAGAGGCGGTTCCCTCTGGGAAGGTTCAGCTGTAAATGCTGATTTGGATAACTATGGAGTGATCAACAACTCTCAATCAAGGTTTACGTTTAACGGAGCATTCACAAACAATTCTTCAGCGAGCCTGATTATCTATGGAGATGCCGCTCATTCAGTTTTTGCTAACGGATTTACTAATGATGGGTTGATCGATTTAAGAGGAAGAAATTTGACCATAAATGATGGTCCGCTTGAAAATGCAGGCACATTTAGAATTACAGGTGGAGTCTATAACGGGTTAGTGAACAATTCTGGGTTTATTGATATTGGTGGCACGACTACAGTCAACGCTGCCGATTCAGTTCTCACCAACAGTGGGACCATAAATGTGAAGAAGGGGATGGTCCTTACCTATAACTTCTCCAGTACCGATTCAACTTCTTCTCCGGGACTTACAAGCACCGGCACCATTGATATCGATAGTGGAGCAGTGTTACTAATGAAGAGTGGTTCATTTGATTATGATTTCGGTGGTTTGATAAATGCAGGTACAATACGAGTAGAAAGTGGAAGTTTTGATTTACACAGTGATCATGTAAACTCAGATTCCAGCATAATTTATCTATTCAACAATTCAAGCTTGAACGGCCCCGGCAAGCTTACGAATTATGGATCTCTTTATGTTGGGGGTGTTTCCGCCTGGAACGGTTCCTCAGTAACAGCTGATTTAGATAATTTTGGTAATGTATATAACCAACAATCAAGAGCCAGTTTTCAAGGTGTCTTCACGAACCAGACTTCTGGCAGTATTCACATTAGTTCACGTTCCACTTTTTCTAACGGGTTCACCAATGACGGCCTGATCGACTTAAGTGGAATCTTGAACATAAATAACGGCGCAATTGATAACATGGGCACAGTATTAGCAAGCGGTCAGTACAATGGAGTTCTCCATAATTCCGGGTTACTGACAGTTGAAGGGGCCTTGAGTGTCAACACCATTGATTCAGTTCTCACCAACAGTGGGACCATAAATGTGAAGAAGGGGATGGTCCTTACCTATAACTTCTCCAGTACCGATTCAACTTCTTCTCCGGGACTTACAAGCACCGGCACCATTGATATCGATAGTGGAGCAGTGTTACTAATGAAGAGTGGTTCATTTGATTATGATTTCGGTGGTTTGATAAATGCAGGTACAATACGAGTAGAAAGTGGAAGTTTTGATTTACACAGTGATCATGTAAACTCAGATTCCAGCATAATTTATCTATTCAACAATTCAAGCTTGAACGGCCCCGGCAAGCTTACGAATTATGGATCTCTTTATGTTGGGGGTGTTTCCGCCTGGAACGGTTCCTCAGTAACAGCTGATTTAGATAATTTTGGTAATGTATATAACCAACAATCAAGAGCCAGTTTTCAAGGTGTCTTCACGAACCAGACTTCTGGCAGTATTCACATTAGTTCACGTTCCACTTTTTCTAACGGGTTCACCAATGACGGCCTGATCGACTTAAGTGGAATCTTGAACATAAATAACGGCGCAATTGATAACATGGGCACAGTATTAGCAAGCGGTCAGTACAATGGAGTTCTCCATAATTCCGGGTTACTGACAGTTGAAGGGGCCTTGAGTGTCAACACCATTGATTCAGTTCTCACCAACAGCGGTACTATAAATGTAAAGCCAGGGAAAACTCTGACCTGTGTTTTCTCCGCAACCGATTCAACTTCTTCTCCGGGACTTACCAGCTCAGGTTCTATCGAGATAGGTAGCGGGGCGACTGTAACAGTCAAGAATGGAGTATTGACGAACAGCAATTCAGGTATTGTCAAGGGGCATGGTGCTCTCGATATCACAAAGACAACCTGCATCAACAACGGAACAATAGCGCCGGGTGCATCTCCCGGTATTCTTACCGTTAAAGACATTCTACCGCAATCTGCATCCTCGAAAGTCGACATTGAACTTGGGGGCAAGCTCGTAGGCGACGAATACGACCAACTCCATGTTGTCTCAACAGCCATACTCGATGGAGAGTTGAATGTATCCCTGATCGACAACTTCGTACCTGCTATTGGCGATACGTTTGTAGTACTCACTAGCTCCGACCGTCGGGGCCATTTTGCTTCTCTCAGCGGGATGGGACAGCGCGCCGTGACAATGTTCGATCTGGTGTACTCCGGTGATGACGTCCTACTGGTGACAACCGATGTACCCAACCAAGCGCCCGCTATCACCGGATTGCCGGATACTCTTTACGTGTTTGCGGGCGAGACCGACACGGTGGCGATGTTTGACTTCGTAGAAGACGACAAGACACCCGATGCCGAGCTGTTTTTCCAGTACTCGATATTCTCGGATTCCATCACGATTTCCAGCGCCGACAGCAGTGGCTGGCTTATGATCACTACCGATTCTTTGTTTGCGAGCAACACGACTGTCGCGATTATGGTCGAGGACCACAATACGCTAAAGGCCTATGACACAATTGTCGTTGCTACCCAACTCTCGACGGCAGTTTACGACCGCATTTCCGATCTCCTGCCGAGCGAATTCGAGCTATCGCAGAATTATCCAAATCCGTTCAATCCGTCCACCGCAATAGAGTTTGCGCTGCCGGAGCGAGCAGACGTAGCGTTGACTGTCTATAATATCTTAGGTCAGGAAGTAGAACGACTTGTCGACGACCGGCTTGCAGCGGGTTACTATCGAGTCGACTGGGATGCTGACAGGTATGCCAGCGGTTTGTACTTCTACCGATTGATAAGCGAGAGCGTGACAAACCAAAAGAAGATGATGCTGGTGAAATAAGTCATTGGCATGTGATTACCAATCGTGTCGTAGTAACTCGATTCCGACGATTGCGAAAGGACAGGGTAAAATGCACAGATTTGTAACAATTATTGCAGCAGTGTCGTTGTTTTTACCGCTCCCGGGTCTCCCATAATAAAAAGCG
>JBHHVC010000118.1:0-8427 GCA_046754125.1 Candidatus Zixiibacteriota bacterium | reverse complement strand
ATCAGCAGCCGATAAAAAGATTGGCGGAAAATTAACTGGCCGCGATGACAGCGCTAATGCCGGTCAAACGGATAGGATTCCTGTTTTTCCCATCGGGGAACGAATCTGAAAATGTAGTTCAGGCACTTACAAATCTTGCTGCACGGCAGGGGATCGAGGTAGAGTCTGAGGCTGGCTACAACACCAAAGGTGCTTATGCCTTTTTCAAATCGTACGGCAGGCTTTCCCGTGACGTTGATATCGTCTATCTCGGACCGATGTGGGCAATGGACGGCTCCAAACTGACTGAATTCTTTCGTATGCTCAACCGAAGCGGAACACCCACATTCGTCGCCGAAGGTAAGCTACTCGTCAACAAAGGAGCTGTGGCCGCAAACACGGGAGTGTCGATGTTTGGCGATGCCTATTTCCATGCCAGAAATGCGCTGGAGATTCTTCGAGGTCATATCCCCGCAGATCTACCGACTGAATTCAGCCCGCCAAACGGTCTGTCACTAAATGAAAGCGCTGCCCGGGCATGCAAGCTGGAAATAGCCCGCAGTATAACCGATGAGGCAATAATAGTCCCCGCTCCGCCGGACGATACTTTGGAATACTATTCCATTGCCTATTGCGTCAGCCGCGCGCTGCTACAAAACCCAGGTTTTCTTTCTCGCAATGATGCCCTGGAAGCTGCCCAACAGGCTGCCCAACTGGCAGGGGCAATCTGGTTACCGCACATCGACGGGGAATTGATAGCGACCTACTTCGATGACAACGCTGCCAACAACGCGCTGCCACGTCTGCAAAATGAGGGTTATTCATCTTCACTGCGATTGAGGCAGACTTTGTTCTCGCTTGACGCTGTCAGCTCAATGCGAGTGGCACGAAGCCAACAAAAACTGGAAGAAGCTTCACTGGATGAGAGCAGGCTCGACCTTGAGCTGGCTGTGTCTCTGGCCTATCTCGACCTGCTGAATGCGACCAATCTTGCCACAATTACCCGGCAGTTTCGAGACTTTGTGGATCGTCAGGTCGAAGTTGCCTCCGTCAAAGCGGACCTGGGCAATTATGAACGTTTGGATGTCTTCCGACTTGATGATGAAAGAGAAAAGGCAACAGCAAGGTTGAATCTGGCTCTGTCCGAAGCGAGGATAGCTCGTGCCATGCTTAACGCTCTTCTTAATCTTCCGGCTGAGACCAACTACGTTGTAGATACGTCGCTTTTTATCCCCGATCGAATGCTCCGCGACTACAACCTCCTGTACTCGCCGGTCGTGTCGGATCCCGCCATAGAAGCGCTAGTGCAGTTTGTTTACGACGATGCCCAACTTCAGGACCCATCCCTCGCACGCTACGACCGTCGACTGGACCTGCAAAAGGCGATGCTGTCAAAAAACCGAGCTCGATACTGGCCAACTCTCAGCTTTGAGGCTGCCTTCCGATTCGACGATCGTCTTGCCGATGACCTGCCGACTTTTGAAGAGCGAAACTCAAGTTGGTCGCTGTCGGGAAGACTCCGACTGCCTCTGTTTTCCGGTACAGAACGAGCCCATGAGCATGCCCGACTGAGCGCAGACTTCAGCAGGCTGGAGTACGAACGGGACGAGGCAAGTTTGAAGCTAATGGGTCGAACCGAACAACTGGTGCGAAGAATGATAGCTTATGTGCGAAGCACGCCAAACGTTCGCAGGTCGGCTGAGTTGGCCGTAAGGTACTTTGAGTCAGTGAGGCTCAGATATGAAGCCTCCGATGCCGGACTTATTGAACTCCTGGACGCACTTGACAATGTCTACCAGACCGCAGTGAATGATCTGACAAACAGACACCGATTGCTCACGGCGATGGCTAAGACTGTGCGACAGGCGGGCTGGTCCGTATCGACCGGGTCCGGCAGCTTCGATACTGAATTCTCGAAGCGCATCCGCGAGCGATTTGGACGATAGGATCAGTCCGGATCATACACATCCAAGAAACTGCAGCAGCTTCCAGGCGACAACTAACGAAACCAACGCAGTAGCTATCAGACGTGCTATCTTGAAACCAGGGCTGTCGTTGTGCGTCGGGAGGGATAACCCCCGTCCGAGTCTCAAGAACTGTCGCGCGTACAGTACGAGTGAGAGGATTAATAGCGCCGGGACGATCGCGCTAAACAACGTAACGCCAAAATCAAAACGGACTATAGCACTGGACAGCAATACTATGATGGCAAAGAACGTATACTTGCCGGTGATGTTCGATGGCTCAACCATCTGTTGCCCGCGGAGCAACAGTGCCGCTGCGATCAGTATTATCAGATCGCGTCCCAATATGGAAGCAACCAGCCACAGCGGGAACTCGCGGTAGAGCCAAAGTCCGATAACTAGAGCACCCGCCAATACTTTGTCAGCCAATGGATCGAGAACCATTCCCAACCTGCCGACCTGGTTCATTCGCCTGGCAACGATTCCGTCCAGTCCGTCAGTAATTCCCGCGAGCACCAAAAGGGCCAGGCACCAGATTGTCGACTCCGTGTTGTCTATAGCAAGAAGATAGAGCATCAGCGGTGTCACAGCGATTCGCGAGAGCGACAGCAAATTGGCAGGCTGCAGCAGTTCTTTTCTAACCATCGTCGCTTCTCGCTCCGGGCGAAACAGGAGTATCCGTTCTAACGTCTTCTGATATCAGGTTAGCCAGAATATGAGATACGAACAACATCTTTCTGTCCACGAACGATGTTCTGTGGGCGGAGGACGTCCGGAGGCAGTCACAAAAGACAAACACTTTGAATATGTGTGGGCGGCAGACGTCTTGTCTGCCCCTTGATATCAACCTCAGGGCGGAATCTCTTTGCTCTGTAGGGCGGGTCCGTCTTCGAACCCGCCAGCAGTTCCGCTATGGGCAGTCAACCAGAGTGGGCGTGACGCCGAACAGGTAGTCAACGGCAATAGTAAGATCCACTACGTCCAGCCCGCCAATAAGGCCACCGTCTCCGTTTATGTCCGCCTCGGTGGGACAGGGTATCGGCGGCACGGTGCCAAAGAGAAAATCGACAGCTGCGGTCAAATCGACAACATCGATATCGACACCGTCAC
Source organism: Candidatus Zixiibacteriota bacterium (assembly GCA_046754125.1). Classification (GTDB taxonomy): domain Bacteria; phylum Zixibacteria; class MSB-5A5; order GN15; family FEB-12; genus JBHHVC01. Next base: position 5,374 of record JBHHVC010000118.1, on the reverse strand, counting down.
CGTTTACATCGCCGCGAACACCAATGCAGCAAACAGTCGGAGCTGCAATCACATCAATATCGGGGGCAACAAATCCCGGCGTAAAACAACTTCCACCGGGAGGGCAGAAAAGTAGCGCGTGCTGGCTGGAGCCGATCATGAATGAAGGTGCGTCCAGTTGTATTGTGCCGACTACTGATGGCGTTACAGTAATCTTGAACAGGCGCTGCACGGGAGTGACAAGGGGCCCCGAAACCAGCACGAATTCAAGAGTATCCGGCCAGACACCGTCCTGCCAGTTTCCGATGAACTCTGTCAACAAGAACGACGATGCACCTTCGAGAAAAGTAACCTGAGAATCGACAACCGCCGGCCAGAGGCTGGCCCCTCCCGCCTCTTTCAGCTCAAGTGGAACTTCGATTGCATCTACAGGACCATCCATGATAGCGGTGACATACAAGTCGTTGGGCTGCCCAACAACCATCTGTTGCGGACCATGACCCTGGGCGGGTGGCACATACACTACGACTGTATTGGCCGACCAGCCGTCACACTCGTCGGGTATGCCGTTACCGTCTAAGTCAGCACTGGTGCCGTCGTCAATATCGCATTGATCGGGAACGTTGTTGCCATTACAGTCGGGAACCGTACCGTCAGCGATCTCACAAGCATCGGGAATCCCGTTCGAGTTGCAGTCCTGAAACTGTTCACACTCATCCGGAATACCGTTGTCATCGCAGTCGGCTGAGGTCCCATTGACTATGTCAATCAAATCGTCGATACCGTTTCCGTTACAATCGCCGGAAAGTACAATTATGGGTAGCGCAACCAGGGCAGGCTCAATAAAATTCGAATTCATATCCACAAAGACCGGTTGATGAACCGAGAAGCCTATTGCAAAGCTGTCGGTGGTGAATTGCACTGTCCCCGGCCCAGTCGGAGTAACGGTCATCTTCAGCCACTGGTGTGTGCCCGGGACCAGAGTCCCACCGACAGAAAGCGCTTCAGTAGTATCCGGCCAGATTCCGTCCTGCCAGCTAAGAATATGAGTGTTTACCACAAACATAGTCGTATCTACCAAGAATGTCGACTGCGACTCAGAGATTGCAGGCCACAAACTCCCCGTGCCAATCTCCTGAACAATCAGGGGACACTCCACGCCCTGGATTGTTACGTCATTTGTAAACTCGACATAAATATCGCTGGGAGTGCCGGCAATAAGCTGTTGTGCACCATGACCATACTGGGCCGGAACATAAACGCGAATCTGGTTAACGGCGCCGGCGTCGACCGGAAAGATAGAGATCAATAAGAGTAAAGCGACTGAACAAGCTACAACTCGAAGCATAGGGACAACTCCTTCTTGTATGACAGGTTTGAACCTAATATACTAATGTGTTGCCACTTCGCAAGGACAATTATCCCTCACTTTCAGAACTTGATGAATAGGGAATGTCTGAAGGCCCGAACCTCTGCTGTCCGGACAACTAGCCTATCGGCGGATTCGAAGACGGACCAGCCGTACAAAACTATCGACCTGCCGCAGAGTGCACAAGATCGGCATAGCGACGCGCCAGTTCTGTCGATGCGTATGTCTGACGCGCATAGCGATGACCGTCGGACGCCAAGCGTTCTCGCAGGGCGTCGTCCTCTATCAACCTGACCATAGCGTCAGCCAGCACCGAGGAGTTGTCCGGCTTGACCAGCAGCCCGGTCTTTTCATGCTTGATTATTCCCGGTATACCTCCGCTGTCGACACCAACGGCCGCAGCGCCGCACATCATTCCTTCCGAAAGAGCCAGTCCAAACCCCTCTCGAACAGAATTGAGCACTACCATCCATGCCCGGTTGTACAGTTTGCGCAACTCTGGCTGGGGGACGGGATTTTCAATCGCGACCTGAGAAGACAACCCGAACCGTTCGATCAGCGTCTCAATTTCAGATCGAAGTGGTCCGCTGCCATAGATTTCGAGTCGCGCAGCAGGGTATCGCTCGACCACCAGCGCGAAGGCCTTTATCAGGTAGTCGACTCGCTTTTGGTCGGTGAATCGGGTCACAGCCACGATCAGGTTGTTTTCGCGCTCTATCGATTCGTCGCGGAAGAAGATTGTTTCGTCGTGTGGAAGCGGGAGAACCGAGAGAATATTCTCAAGGGCTACATCCTGTCGGGCTATTTCGTGGCGCAGGTATTCTGATACTACTGTCCAGGAGCTCAATCCACGACAAAGGTCTTTCAAGTACCGGTAGGCCACTCCCATATAGCGCCGCATCAAGCGGACATCGGTTCCGTGCGACGACAAGATCATTGGCAGCCCGGTTTTCTTTTCAATCGTCCTCATCACCAGCCCGCTCGGAATCAGCCAGTGACCGGAAACAACAGCTATCTGTTCCCTGTCGATGATTTCCAGAGCATTTGCACGAAAGCAATCGAGAAACTGTTTGAACTTAAAAATACCGCTAACCGATCCCAATACGAGTTGGTGCATATTGCCGCGATAGGCGATTGTCTGCTCCTGTTCAGAGCGAGCATACCGAAATCGATATACTTTTACGCCGTCGATTTCTTCACATTCCGACGCGCCGCTGTCGTGCGGAGCCAGCACAACCGGCCGAATCCCCATATCGACCAGCTTTCGGGCAAGAAGAGAAATAAAAACACCGGCATAATCGCCCGGATATCGTGGATAGTTGTGGGTGAGAATCATCAATGGAATCGGTTCGGGCATACCAGCAAATAAAGGAATAGTCCCTGACGAGCAAAGATAAACTTTTGTGCTATGGAATGCGATTGTGTATCATTAGTTTTATGGCTCACTCTACTGACATGGTACTGGACTTTGACCACGAATTGGACTTCAGCGAAATCCTGACCAATCCAATCCTGGATATTGCCGCCCGCGTATGGGACAATGATCGCTATAGTGCCTTTCAGGTCTGCTATCGATCTATGCGGCGGCTTGACGATCTTGTCGATGACTTCAAGTCCGAAGGGAAGTCTGGGACCGATAAACGCGACGCCATCGCACTGGCAATTCGGGAGTTTGATTCCGGTCTTTCCCTCGACAGTCTGGGTGGCTCGTTCGGGAATGACCTCTTGCATACGCTCCAGCGATTTCATATCCCCGGCTGGCCTTGGCACCGCCTGAGCCGGGCCATGCTTTACGATCTCGATCACAACAGTTTTCCAAGTTTCTTAGTGTTCCTGAGATACTGCGAGGGGGCGGCAATCGCACCCGCATCCGTCTTCATGCATCTGGCCGGTCTGCGGCGCGGACAGGCAAACGCGCTCACTCTTCCGCCCTACGATATTCGACTTGCGGCAAGACCGCTGGCTCTGTTTTCGTACCTTGTCCATATTATGCGCGACTTTGAAAAGGATCAAAAGGCAGGTCTTGCCTATTTCGCTGACTCGATTGTCACGGCATGTGACCTTCGGCAGTCCGATCTGCTTCAGTATGCCGGCGCAAAGAGCCCTGACTCTCGCTTCAGGAAGCTGGTCCTGGAGTATTGCAGACTGGCAGAGCACTATCGCGCAAAGGCCAGACAATGCATTGATTCGCTTAAGCCTAGTATCGGTCCACGTTATCAACTGAGCCTGGAACTGATCTATGACCTATATCTGCAACTGTTCCAGCGTATTACTGCTGCTGATGGTTCACTGGAAGCATCGGAAGTCAACCCCTCTCCCGATGAAGTAGCCGCCCGGATAGACCAAGCCGTCGCCGACTTCAGGCCAGTCTGATTGCAGTCTGCTTGACCCACCTGCTTTTTTTCTGGAAGAATCTGCCTTGCGCATAGTATATAAGCGTGTACGACTGTGCGGCCTTCGTTCAGAAAGGGCGGCTTCACCGTCTGGAGAGTATAAGATGATGGAGGAAAAGCTATGAAAAACGCGTTCGTCATTCTACTATTGATGGGCCTGGTGCCAATCGCAATGGCCGACGACATTTATGTTACCGTCTACAACAGCAATTTGGGCGTAGTCAGCGAAACGAGAAAACTGTCGCTCGAAAAAGGGACGCACCTTCTCGCTTTTCGAGATGTACCGGCCCAAATAGACCCCAACTCGGTGCAGTTTTCGGTGGTTGGGTCCGCGCCCGGCCAGGTTTCGATCCTAGAGCAGAACTTCGCCTTTGACCTTGTTAACGAAGGTCAGATGTTTTCGCGTTACATCGACAAGGCAATAGAACTAATCGATCAAGACGGCCGCGTCTATAATGGAACCCTGCTAGCTCACTCAAGCAAGGCAGTCACCCTTCAGGAGCAGTCGGGCCGGATCAAAGTTGTGTTGCTGGAGAATATCGCCGAACTCGATTTCCCCAGCCTGCCTGAAGGTTTGATTACGCGCCCTACATTGTTCTGGTTGTATGATTCCGACCGATCGGGCGAGCGCGACTGTCAGGTTGCCTACCAGACATCCGGCATGAGCTGGGCAGCCGAATATGTTGGCGTACTCTCCGAAAGCGAAGCTGAGTTGAGTATTTCGGGATGGGCGGCCATCAACAACAGATCCGGCAAGAAATATGCAGATGCCAAACTAAAGCTCATCGCCGGGGATATACACAGAGCAACCGCTCCGAGGATAGACCGCTTTATGACAAAAAGTATGGCCACCCCTCAAGCAGCAAGTGCGGGATTCGAGGAGAAGTCGTTTTTTGAATACCACCTGTACACTCTTCCTCGCAATACCACCCTGGCCGACAAGGAGATAAAGCAGATATCCCTGTTTGAGCCAGCACAAGCGAGTGTTGAGAAGATATTTCGATACAAGCCGGAGCATAATCCCACAGCCATCGAAGTCGCTATCAAGTTCACCAATTCAAAAAAGGCGGGGCTGGGCCTTCCGCTCCCTGCCGGACGTGTACGTATCTTCAAAGCTGACAGCGACGGCTCACTGGTCCTTCTCGGAGAAGATCGTCTCAAACACACTCCAACCGATGAGGAAGTCAGTCTCAAAATCGGCTCGGCCTTCGATCTGGTCGGGGAACATCGACTGGCCGCCCAGCGACGGATTTCCAAGCAGGTGGAAGAGCGTGACTTCGAGATTGAACTGCGAAACAGGAAAACGGAAGCGGTCACAATCGAAGTAGAAAAAAAGCTCTACGGACACTGGGAAATCACAGCGTCTACTGCTCCCTACACGAAGAAAGACGCCTCCACAATCCTATTCAGCATACTCATTGCTGCCGGTGAGACTGAATCAATATCTTTCACAGCTCGATTCGGAGCGAACTGAGACGGGTGATAGTTGACATGGCCGTCCAAACGATGTAAATTCTCGCGTTTTACAAGACGGGCAGCCCGCAAAAGGTGAACAGGAGGAGATAACTGTGAAAACAGCACGACTAATTACGGCATTGACCGTCACCCTAATGTTGGTATCCGGCACAAGCCT
>JBHHVC010000117.1:0-8445 GCA_046754125.1 Candidatus Zixiibacteriota bacterium | reverse complement strand
ACTGATTCCAAAACGACGCCCAATCACCAGGGTATCGCCGGGTATGCATTCAACAGCGCAGACTGCTATTTCTGTCACCCGACCGGTCAGCGTGGATCATATGTCGATCACGACGCCCAAAACTTCCCCATCTTCTCAGGCACTCACAACGGACAATGGAACGACTGCACCGCCTGCCACCCGGATCCTGCCAACCGGTTAAATGTCGACTGTCTGACCTGCCACCAGCATGACCAGCAAACTATGAATGGGGTCCACGGCTCGATGGCAGGGTATAGCTACGTGAGCGCCACCTGTCTGTCATGCCACCCCACCGGCGAGCGCGGAAGTTTTGTCGGCCATGACGGGCAGTTCTTCCCGATTTTCTCAGGCACTCACAACGGTCAATGGAATGATTGTTCTTCCTGCCACACTGTTGCCGGTGATCGAACAACATTTGATTGCCTGGCCTGCCACCCGTCGACAAAAACCGATCCGGTCCACCAGGGATTCCCTGGCTACAGCCATGCCAGCGACGCTTGTTTTGGTTGCCATCCTACCGGTCAGGCAGGGAGGTTCACCGAACACGATCCCCTATATTTCAAGATTTACTCAGGCAAACACAATGGCAAGTGGACCGACTGCACAACCTGCCATACCAATCCATCCGATAGGTCGCAGTTTAACTGCTTTACTTGCCACGAGCACAATAAATCCAAGATGGATGATACACACAGTGGGGAGAGTGGCTATCAATACGACAGCAGAGCCTGCCTAAACTGCCACCCGAGGGTATAAGCGATGTTATATAGAACAGATTTGCTACACAGATTACTTGTTTTGCTGGTAGTTGTTGCAACATGTATGTCAGGAAGCGCTTTTGCTGGCAAGAAGAAAAGCGCCGCCATTACCTATGTGGCCAGCGAGGGGGTGTATCTGGGAGCCGGCAGCAGCAATGGCCTCAAGCCGGGCGATACTCTATCCGTCTACCGGGGAGGAAAGCGTGTTGGACGAATAGTAGTTACAAATGTCTCGAGTAATTCAGCGGCCGCGCAGATTGTCGCCGGGTCAGGCAAACCCCAAAAGGGGGACAGGGTTTCTATGAAAGGTTTTGTTCCTCCAGTCTCGCCACAAAAGTCCAAACGGGCTGCGAAGTCCCGGAAACCGCACAAGCGGCGGACTACTTTGACGAGAACAGATGGTCCCAACCGGCTCTCCGGCGGCGCCAGCTTTCAGAACTACTACCACAAAGACATGAGTGGTTCAAATCAGGACTGGTCACAGTCAGGGGTCCGATTCCATATACGGATCGACGATATGTTTGGCGGCGGCGGGACATTTCGCATGAGACACTTTAGCAGGCTTCATCACCGCTCGCAGCAACAATATCTGCATCAGGACAAGAACGAATGGACACACCAGACAACAGAGTTTGCCGTTATCTTCGGCGACAACGACTCACCGGCTCGATGGGGAGTTGGCCGGGTGCTTTCTCCTGACGTTCGCGGGATGGGATACATCGACGGCGGATACTACTCGCGCCGATTCGGCGATCATTATCGAGTCGGAGTTGCCGGCGGAACTGTCTCCGAGTATCTCAGTACGCAAACACAGTTGGACCACCGCAAGTTTGGTTTCTTCGGCGCATACGAGATTGGTAATCCCGACAACTACAAGCTCGCTGTTTCAGGCGCGCTGTCGACCGAATCCGACGATGGTGAGACAAGTCGCGACTTTCTCTACCTTCAAAGTATACTGACTCATACTCACCGCTTCAGCTTGTTTCAATCCGCAGAAATAGACTATAATCGCGGATGGCGATATGGTCAGAGCGGCGCGCGCCTGAACTTCACCAACTATTTTGGATCTGTTCGCTATCAGGCTCACGCTACCGCTTCGGTAAATCTCTCCTACGACGCCCGTCGCAACATCCGCCGAATGGCCACTCGCACGGTTCCCGATAGCCTGTTCGATAACTCTACACACCAGGGAGTTCGGGCTGGGGTTCGGTTCCAGCCGCATACCCGCCTTTCGTTCGGTGTTACCGGTGGTATTCGGATGCGAAGTGGCCGCCTTCAGGACAATCGCTTTGCCAATTTTTCGGCCCGGGTTTCCCGCTTTCCTTTGAAGCGCCATTCAATTACAGCCAATCTGTCTATTGTCCAAACAGAGTTCACCAACGGATATCGACCAACTGTAACCTACCGCTTTCCTGTCACCCGGCGCATGTATCTGAACTTTATGGCTGCGGCTTACATCTATAACACGGGAAGCGCATCAACGCGAAACTATTTCATAAACGGATCGACCTCTTACAATCTGAGCAATAGGTACTACCTGCAGGCGAGCGTTCGTCAGTACTTCGACAGCAACCTGCAGTCAATTGAGCTGTTCACTGAATTTGGTACGAGCTTGTAGCGCTCAATTGTCAAGGCGGTCCTGAAAGTCCTCGTTCCGGCAGAATTCCCTTGACAAAGCGACAGAGACGTAATAACATTCCTGTTGTAATTAGGTTCTATAGTTAAGTCCGGCTGCTCCGGGACGCAAAAATCGAGCACGCCGCAGAATCACATCGCGCCAAGTCGAGCAGCCAATTCGGTGGAGGTTGCCATGAAGAAGTCATTTGGCCATCTGGCAGTGTTGCTGCTGGGACTAACGCTAATCGCCTATTCTCCCAGAGCAGAATCCCAGACGGTGACTACGATGCAACCATTGTTTGATGATTCCGATGCGCCGCGTATTTCGGGAGTAGATACGCCCGGGTCTGGGGCCGATCTGGACCTAGATGGCATTTCCCCGAGTATCGGCGATCTGACCCTGTACGAAACCTACTTCATTTACGGACTGAGCGTATTCATACACAGCTTAGACGGGCAGGTTGCTGCCTCCGATTACAATTGTGACAGCCTGGCCCTGTCGGTCGCAGACCTGAATACGCTCATGCAGTTAGTTGCCGCCGGAGCAACGCCCTGTTTTCCAATATCCCGACAGACCACTGACATCTCTGATCCAGTCGTGGCTTCCAATGCTACTGTCGGGGAGCCGTACGAAATCTCTATCGATCATCTGGAACTTACTTCTTTCCAGAATACGGGCTGGGTAGATCTTCGCATAACGGGCGGCACCGAGCCATTTGTCGGTTTTCAGTTTACATTGGATTACGACACTGCCGGCCTTCAACTACTTGATGCCGAAATCGGACAAGCATATTCGGACTGGGGCGGCTTTGCGTATTTTGAGAGCACCGTAGGCGGGCAGACACGGCTATGTCTGGTCGGATCTGCAATCAAGGCTGGACCGGTCCCCAATCTGTCCCCCCATCCTGCTCCGGTAACGTTAGTGCGGCTGCAGTTTCAGCTAAGCGATACGCTTCAGGGATCCAGCCACGACATAAACTTTGTGTGGGAAACCTGCGGCGACAATGTGATTGTAGTCAACGATACGACAGTATCCACTCTCGGGACACCTTCCTACCTCGCCCTGTCCGCCGATGTCTACGACGCCGACAACGTGCTTATCACCGACACAAGCAGTCAGTTCAGCGGCGCGACCGCATCCTGTCTGGCCGGTGGAGGCGGGGCAGTGCCACAACGATTCGCCGGTTTTCGCAGCGGCCGCATAACGCGCACACAATGCTGTGTCGGGATACGCGGCGATGTCAACTATGACGGTGTTAATGCCGACATAGTGGACCTGACCTACCTTGTGGAACTGCTTTTTGTCGGCGATTTTGTAATCTGTATGGAGGAGGCCGATCTGAACGCATCGGGCGGCAACTTCCCGGACGTAGTCGACCTGACCTATCTGGTCGACTACCTGTTTGCGAGCGGACCCGCTCCAGAACCATGTCCGCAGCCATTTGATTAAACAGGGTACGATGCGGCGGGAGTCATTGTTGTACAGGGCACTATGGCATTTACACATATTGACAATCTGTCTATACATGGCACCTGGGATTTTCAGGCGGGGGGCAATCCATCGGCTATCGGACCTCAGGTTGGTAGTGGCGATTTCTTTGGCTGGGAACAACAGGGGGAATATGTCATCAGCCTGGGCACAGAGATGATTGACAACTATGTGGTCCATTATAGCCAGTTCAGCGGATCGGACCTGGTCGGAACCTGGGAGTTCTATGGCTTCCCCGGTCTCATCAGTCAGGGCACATTTATCGCGACACCACAATAGCTTGTTTTAGCGTGCGGCAGACCTCCGGTCTGCCGCTTAGTCGAACGGCCTATCCGTTCGCCAGTCCGTCCCATTTTAGCGCAAGACCAATTCCCTGATTGACTATGATCCCCCGTTGCGGTTCATTGGGATGTGGAGTCGTAATGGATAGTACCATTTCATGTTAACGCGATCGTAAAATGTCAGTCAACACGGAGATAACCTCATGAGAAATCGACCAGCACACTTGCTGACCCTGATAGTCGGAATCACATTCATAATATGCTGTTCGACCGTAGCGGACGTTGCCACTGTCAGCTTCAAAAGTCACGACTTGCATTTGAAGTTCGACGTACCGAGCCATTTCGCCGCAATCTCCGACTCGGGGCTGATCCAGCTAGATTCGGGCTGGAATGTTATGTATCTCAATAGCAGTTGCAACCTGACCAGTCTCAAAATCTCTGGACAAGCTGTAGACTATTTGAGTTTACACATCGAGGATTCGGCCAGTTTTCCGGATGCAATCGACGTCGACTTGATGGACTCAGGATTTGAAGGCGACCCCTGCATGATTCTGTTTGAATCGCGAGTCGCAAAGACAGAAACCTTTCAGCTCAGCTTTGAGGCCGAGTTCTTTCAGGATGTAAGCGAAATCCGGTTCTCCAATGAGATGGTCGGCGCCGAAGTGGCCGGCTCCATTTCGGAGAAGGGTGCCTACCTCTCGCCGGCGGCTTACTTCTATCCGCGAGGAAAGGATGAACTCTGCGATTTCAAACTGACCGCAGACATACCTGCCGACTGGGAGTGTATCAGCGATGGCAACCTGCTGAGTACACAAGTTGACGCTGACCGAAAAATCGTCCGGTTTGCAAACCCCTATATGGCCGACGGCTTGATGTTCATGGCCGGCCCGTATGTAGTCCGCACAGCGCCGGTCGGTGAGATCGAAGTTGTATGTTACTTTTATGAAGCCGACACCTCCCTTTTCGAAGAATACCTCACGGCCTCGGCCGACTACATAACGATGTATTCCGAATTGATCGGCCCTTATCCGTATAAGCGTTTTTCAGTCGTCGAGAACTTCTTTCCTACCGGATACGGAATGCCCGCATGGACACTTCTGGGTCAACAGGTCCTGCGGCTTCCATTCATCAAATACACATCGCTTGGCCACGAGGTCCTGCACAATTGGTGGGGCAACTCTGTCTATGTTGATTATGAGAGGGGCAACTGGTGTGAGGCAGCAACAGTGTACGGTGCCGACTATCGCTACAAGCTCAAGCGCTCCCCCGATGCCGCCCGGGCATATCGAAAAGACATTCTGAAGCAGTACATAAGTTACGTGAACGACGGCAACGACTTTCCTATTCGAGAGTTCAAATCACGCACCAGTCCCGACACCAGAACAATCGGCTACAATAAGGCGATGATGGTCTATCACATGATCGAACAGGAAATCGGCACGAAAGCATTCTTCTCGGCATGGCAACTGGTATATGGTCGTCACAAAACAGAAAAAATATCATGGGAAGAGTGGGTATCCGCGTTCAAGGAAACTAGCGGACATGATCTGTCATATGTTATTCCCCAATGGATCGACATGCCCGGAGCGCCACAGTTGGCTCTCGAAGTTATCGATGTCAAACGCACAGATGAGGGTAGCGAGATCACGTTCGTGGTCTCGGAAAAGAGCAATCAATCCTATCGTCTCGAAATCCCGGTGCGCTTCGCCAGTGCTAACCTTTCGATAGATACATCCGTTACTTTGGCAGAAGAAGAATCGCAGTTCACTATTTCTACGGCTGCAGATGTAGAAACGATCGAACTTGATCCTGACTATCATCTGTTTCGTCGTCTTTATCCCGAGGAAGTGGAGCCTATCATATCCGGTGTCCTTGGCGTTTCCGCAAAACGATTCTTCGCCCCATCCAAATCGGAAGGAAGCAAGGCTGGATTTCAATCGTTTGCCGAGAATTTCTCGAGGGATTCGGTTCAAATCGAAACTCTTGAGAATCTCGACGGCGCGTCTGACGGACTCGTTCCGATCCTGCTCAACCCGACCGAGCTACCGGATTATCTGGCCAGCAGGGTTTCAGTCGGCCCGGATTCTATTGTCGTCGACGGGACGAGCTATCCCAAGTCCGACCACACGCTGGTATTGGCTGGAGGGCATTGGAATGACTTCGAGCAATTGATGGTGATCATCACAGGTGATTACGAATCCCTTCCGAGAATTGGTCAGCTTGTACCGCACTATGGTAAGTACTCGTATCTGGTTTTCAACGCTGCCCGTAATGTCGGGAAAGGGCAGTGGTCTGTGGACAGTTCACCGCTGCGGAAAAAATTGTGATGCGGCGCCCGGTACCCCCTCTGCATGCGGTGGGAAAAGAATAGCTATACGACCAGACAGCGCATCCGTACACATGTCGTCCCTGACACCCGCGCCCTCCCGTCTCACTGTGAAACTAGCTTGACAGGCTCACAGAACTAGCCTAGCATAGCTACTAGTCCATAATGGCGGATTCGATTCACCAATTCCTAAAGGAGTGTGCAACCATGAACAAGTTTGTAGTAGTAGTATTGGCACTGGTTCTAATAGGTCTTGTCGGGTGCATCGACGTTGAAGAGCACCTGACTCTCAATGACGACGGCTCCGGCAAAGTAGCGATGCATTATGCGATTGCGAAGTCATACTTTGAGCAGATGCAGGCGATGCAGGACGAAATGATGAAGGACCTTCCTGAGGAGATCAAGGCGCAGATGCCGCAGGGAAGTTTGGTCGACCAGATGTTCTCGAAGGATCGTATCAACGAAGTTCTTGCCGAAGAAGCATCTGATATAGAGCTACTCAAGTACAGTCGCGGCGAGGCCAACGAATCGATAGTCTGGGATATTGAGTTCTCGTTTGAGGATATCAACAAACTATATGTCGTCTACGAGGCTCTCTCTTCTGATGAATCTGATGAGGAGGACTACAACCAGCCGCAAGATTCCGGAAAGGACGAGCGACCCGAGAAACTTCTCACTCGGCAGGATGACGGCACACTGTTATTCGTGCGGGCCTTTGACGACGAGTCACAAGCCGGTATGGGAGGGTCCGAAGATGAGTACACCGGCGGTGGCGAGAACTATTCGAGCGAAGAATACCCGTCAGAGTCTGCCGGCAACGATGAATACCAAGTCGATGCCGATGACTCCGCAGCCCTCGCCATGTTTGGCACGTCGGCGGAAGGAATGCAGAGTATGGCTGAAGAAATGAGCAAGAAAACCATTCGATTCACAGTGACCTTTCCCGGTGAAATTGTCGAGTCCAATGCCACCTCTGTCGACGGCAATACAGCCACATGGGAATACAAACTCACTGAGATGAACGATAACATGCCGACCCAGCGCGCTGTGATCAAGCCGTAGCCTGAGTTCTTGCATCTGTCTGATGGGTGGTCGGCGGAACATCTGAGGAGTTCCGCCCTGTGGCTACACAGTAATGGGACTTAGGCAGCCCGGGCCGTCAAACCGGTACTTTCTGCTCCCTGTCGATTTCTTTTCTTACTGCCGCCGAGATTGATTTTCCGGTGAATGGCTTTTTTACAAATGCTCCCGCTCCCAGACCTTGGGCAAAGGCGACTCTGTCGGTCTGAGAGTAACCGGACACAATGATCGCCTTCTGGTTCGGATTCAGTTTAGTCGCTTGCCGATAGGTCTCTGCTCCGTCGATCCCGGGCGGCATGACCATATCAAGTATGAGAAGATCGCAAGCGTGTTGAGCAAGGTATTCTATCGCCCTTTCGCCGCCATCGACGACTGTCACGTCATAACCTGATTTCATAAGAAGCTGGCTGCAGACCTCCCGCTGTACTTCGTCGTCATCCACCACCAGAATCGATTCGCTTCCTCCTACCGACAGGCTCGGATCCGGCTCGTCGATTGCTTCGCGGGTAACCGGAAAGTACAAATAGAACGATGTTCCCTTCCCTGGTTCTGTGTTCAGGTCAATATATCCGTCATGGTCTTTGACCACAGCATCGACCACGCTCAATCCAAGACCCGATCCGCGCTTTTTGTCGGTAGTCTTGGAAGTGACAAAGGGGTCAAAGATTGTTTGAAGCAGACCGTCCGGGATACCACAGCCCGAGTCAGTGAGAGTTAATTTGACATATTCCCCTCTTGGAACCTTGCCATACGCAATTGATTGTTGGTCAATGTAGTAATTCTCTGTCCTGATGAGAATAGTTCCCTCATCCGCCATTGCGTCGCGAGCATTGAGCAGCAGGTTTAAGATAACGCGATGAATCTGTGCGCCGC
>JBHHVC010000116.1:0-8477 GCA_046754125.1 Candidatus Zixiibacteriota bacterium | reverse complement strand
TCGGCCGATGCACCCATCATGGGGAGTGGCTGTGTTGAACTGCCGAGGTCCTGATTGCCGGTGCCGGCAAGTGCGGCCACCGACAGGATGAGGACAAGAGCAATTGATACTGATAGCAAATTCTTCATCTTTTTTCTCCTGTTTCATTCCTGATAAGGTGATTTTTTTGGGCTCACCTACTTAAGATAGCGAAGACAACAGATCGCACTGATCTGGCTCCGTCACAGAGCTCTCACTTCATTCAGGTCCTCCTCGATTCTGTGGGCACACCCACTGCACCTAGCACCTTTTTTCACAAGCACTTTGATTTTTTCTGACGCTCAGTTATAGCATCCTTGCGTCAGTGGTGTTCCCCCGAAGACTGTAGACCCAACAATCCATACTGCAAGCAATGATTATGCCACAAAAGGACAGAACCTTTATATGCTGTGCCACAGCCACTTAGGGTAAGCGCGCTAGTACAGAACTATAACTGATCGCGACCGAGGTGGTCCATATCGCCAATGTGGTGTTTTTGCTGGAATTGACTACTGGGATTCGGCTAGAACCGGTAGACAGAGCGAAGATACAGGAGTTAGTACTTCGTATGAGAACTTAGGGCGGTAATCCATCAGGCGAGTGTTATGCGGGTTTGAATATGAACGATGGATGCCTGTTTTCACACGCATGATATGATATAGTGGACAGGTATCAAGGGGCAGACCGGAGGTCTGCCGCCCAGGAGAATCTGGGCGGGTGTCAGTGAATCAGTATTTCGTGAAGCCTTGTTGGGCGGGCGTGTTTCCGGAGGTGCCTTCCGGCGAGCTTCGCTCCTCTTCCCAGCGATCCGATGTGCCGGTAATACCTTTGACTCGCAGATCGAAGTCGTCTGGGTTGCTGGCTTGCCCCATTGCTTCTTCGAAGGAGATAAGTCCCTGTTTGTACAGCTTCATAATCGACTGGTCAAAAGTCTGCATGCCGTACTGGACGTTACCACGTTCCATCAGGTCATAGATGTCGACAGTTTTTTCCGGGTCGATAATGCACTCTTTTACCGCACCGGAATTGACCATTATTTCCAGCGCCGGAGCCCGTCCCGGCATATCGGAGCGAGTCAGCAGCCGCTGGCAAATGATTGCTTTTAGAGTGCCGGCAAGGAGCAGTCGTACCTGTTGGTGCTGGTGTGGGGGGAAGAAAGAGATTATGCGTGTAATGGTTTCAACGACGTTCAGAGTGTGCAACGTGGTCATTACAAGGTGGCCGGTGTCGGCGGCGGTCAGCGCAATAGACATCGTTTCAAGATCGCGCACTTCTCCGATGAGAATAACGTCCGGGTCCTGCCGGAAGGCATGGCGCAGAGCGGAGGCGAATGTCTCGGTGTCGCCGCCAACCTCGCGCTGGGCGATTATCGAGCGTTTGTCGCGGTAGATGTACTCAATCGGGTCCTCGACGGTGAGGATGTTGTCTGACCGATCGGCATTCATGCTCTCGATGATTGCGGCAAGAGTTGTCGACTTACCCGATCCGGTAGTGCCGGTGATGATAATGAGTCCACGTCGTTCGGTCGCCAGCTTTTCGATTATGGGCGGCAGGTTCAATTCCTCAAAGGAGGGCACTGCCGTATTGACCGCTCGGATGGCAATGCCGGTAGTGCCTCGTTGGCGAAAGAGATTTATACGAAAGCGTCCAAGTTTGGCCACCGAGAGGGCCAGGTCCATCTCATTCTTGCGCTGAAAGCGTTCAAGCTGTTGTTCACTGAGAATCTGCACAATCATCTGCTGCATCTGGTCGATGGTGACCGGATCGGTCGCAATTTGGTCGAGCTTGCCGTTAATTCGCAGGTGCGGACGAATACCGACGCGGATGTGAAGATCGGATGCTTTGCGGTTGAGCATCTCAACCAGCATTTTCTTGAGATTCATTGCCACCCCCCGTAGGTGCTGCTGCTCAGCCCTTCGGGTCAATCAGGAATAACGTCTGTCCAAATTCTACCGGCTGGCCGTTTTCGATGCAGATCTCGACTGCCCGTCCGCTGATTTCAGATTCTATTTCATTCATCAGCTTCATGGCCTCGACAATGCACACAACCTGTCCGGCTGTAACCTTCTCATTGAGCGACACATAAGGGTCCGCTTCCGGCGACGGCGCTGCATAGAACGTGCCGACCATCGGAGCCTTTATCGCTATCAGGTTACTAGTATCGGCAGATGTTCCCGAATCCGCAGTGCCGGAAGGTCCTGCCGGTTGGGGGGGCTGCGGCGCCATAGGTGGAGCTGTTGGGGTGGCATGGTAGACAGCCGATCCATCGTGGCCATTGCTGGACGGGGCTAATCGCTGTGTAATCTTTACTTTACGTCCCCAACTGGAGACTTCGAGCGATTCTATTTCGGAATCTTCGACCAGTCGGATCAGTCGCTTGATATAGTTTTCATTCATTGAAGTATGCCTCCCGGCCAGCGCCAAAACGGATGCAACCTGCAAACGCGCTTTCGGCGGGATTATACACTATAGGGTTTATAGTTCCAACAGTTTTTTTGGCGACCGGTTCAGGGGTCGTCCGCTCGATCTGCGCACGGCCACGTCGTCCTCGATCCGCACTCCGCCCCAGCCAGGGATATAGATGCCCGGTTCGATTGTAATGACATGATTATTTTTCAGTATATCGGTGGAACCGGGACCCAGCCGCGGGCCGACATGGACATAGAATCCGATGCCGTGCCCTGTGCCGTGACCGAAGTTTTTCCCATATCCGGCGCGTGTGATAATCCTGCGACAGGCATCGTCGACGGCATGTGCGGCGACGCCGGCCTTCACCTTTCGGATTCCGGCCAGATGGGACTTGAGCACAAGCTGGTATATCTTCTTTTGTCTGGCAGTTGCTTTACCGACGACAACGGTTCGGGTTATATCGGAAACATATCCGTCTACGGTGGCGCCAAAATCGAAGGTAATGAAATCACCCTTTTGGATTTTTTTTCGTGAGGCGATTCCGTGTGGCATAGCCGAGCGATAGCCGGATGCAACTATAGTCTCGAAGGCGGGTTTCTCGCTTCCGAGCATTGTCATCTGGTATTCTAACTCAGCCGCCAACTCCATTTCCCTGATCCCCGGGGCCACCAGCGCGAGAATTCTCTCGAAGGCAGTATCTGACACGGCGACCGCCTTTTCGATACTTGCCAACTCGGACGCCTCTTTGACCCATCCGAGCTCGGACAGCATTGCGCCCGCCTCAACCAGCAACACCTTGTCCAGCGCTACCTTCAGGCGACGCTTTTGAGCCACGCTGAGATGTTCGGAGTCGAATCCAAAGCGTGCGTTTTTCTTGTTCAGCCGGTCAAAGCCCGCAAGGGCAACAATCGGGTCGGATTTGATGGTGGTCACGCGGGCGCCCTTTACTTGCCGTCCGGCTTGTTCGGTGTAGCGTGAGTCGGTCAGAAAGTCGGCGCCGCGAGTTGACACAACAAGCAGGCCGGCCGATCCGGTGAATCCGGTCAGGTAGCGTATATGGTCCAGATGATTGACGACGAGGGCGTCGAGGTTTTCCGAATGAATTAGCTTACGAAGCTGGCTGATCCGTTTGGCGGACATACTCAGGTCCCTTTCTCGCTAATCTGTTTTTCAGCCTGGCGCAGTTTTTCGGCCAGACGAGGGTTTTGATCGGTATGGCCTACCGTACGGTATACTTCTACGGCCAGACGCGGATGTCCCTGACTCAGGTACAGATCGCCCATAGTTTCAGTGTGAAATTGTATTTTGTGACCTCGGTTTGCGTGGACCGAGCGTTGGCCCGGTTCCGATCTGTGCTTTAGAGTAAGTGTGGTCGTTTCTTCTCGCGTGGGAGCAGCCAAATCTGATTTCAGACCGGTCCAGTATGGGTCCAATTGCTGCGCGCGCTGGTAGTTGGCGATGGCTGCGGCCTCGTCCTGTTGCGCAAAATGGATATCTCCGAGAGTTTTCAGTGCAGACAGGTTGTCCGGATCGATAGAGAGCACCTGTCTGAACTGCTCGGCAGCAACATCCAATTGATGAGTCAAATAGAGCGCCCGGGCATACAATAGTCTGGCCGACAGAACGCGAGGATTTGAGGGCAGATGCTCTCGACATATCTCGACGACACGCGAGTACTTGCCTTCTTTGAGGGCCGTAGCTGCACAGGCAGGCCAGTAACCCTGCGAAGTTAGTCGTTCAACACAGTTGGCGTCGACTGTCTGTTCCAGTTCAAACATCTGGTGCAATGTACTAGCTGCGATGCGGCCAGCGCAACCGTAGTGGGGAAACAGTTATCGTCTTTTGAGGCGGCGTCCTATGGCCGAGGTCGATCGGCCCGGAGTCAGCCGGACACGCCGGACTGAGCCGCCGTAGGAGTGGACTAACTCGGCCCCGACGATTTCGCTGATCTTGTAATCGGCGCCCTTCACCAGTACATCGGGCATAATGCGCTCGATGAGCTTAAGTGGAGTATCCTCGCCAAAAGGGGCGACATAATCGACAGCTTCCAAAGCAAGCAAAATGGCGGCACGATCCGCCTGAGATTGAAGAGGCCGGCCTTTTCCCTTCAGTCTGCGAACCGAAGCGTCGCTGTTCAGGCCGACAATCAGGATATCGCCCAACGCCTTTGCTTTGGAGAGAAGGTCAATATGGCCGCGATGGAGAATATCGAAAACGCCGTTGGTAAAAACGATAGTCGTGCCCTCTTTCCGAAGGCGGCCTACTATTCGAGAGATATTTACTTTAGTGAGGAGATTTTTCATAGGCCAGTGAACAGGAATAGGGGAAAACGCATTGCTTTGTATCGAGTAATAGCTTTGCCAAATGCCGCAATCACGACCAGCTAGGACGCGGCCACATTGCCGGCGGTTACAAGAGTGCCGTTTCGGAAGTTTAGTTCCAACTCTGCTCGAATCTGGTAAGGAGTAACGGTAGCTGTTCCTACTTCGCGAACAGTGAGCCCGGCTGCTGCATTGGCCACCATTGCTGCCTCAACCAGATCGGCTCCGGCACAGACAGCCGAGACAAATGTCGCTATCACGGTATCCCCCGCCCCGGTGACATCGTAGACCTGCCGGGCAAAGGTGGGGATATGGATTGGCTTGTGGTCCCGCTGGAATAGCGACATTCCTTCTGCACCACGAGTGACAAGAATCGATCTCGCCTGAAGTTGTTTGAGCAAGCCGTTTCCTACAGCGTTCAGGTCTTCTTCCGTCTGTATCCGTCGCCCGAAGGCGAAACCCGCCTCGTGGTGGTTGGGAGTAATAACCGAGACCTGCTTGTAGTTGCGAAAATGGGTCTCTTTGGGGTCCACCCCGACAAACCGATCCCTGGACAGACAGAGGCCGACAACGCTTTCAAGGAGACTCCGGGTAATCAGTCCTTTACCGTAGTCTGAAATGAGGACGGCATCAATATCGTCAATTAGCTCGTGCAGCCGGTTCATCACCCGGCCTTCCATTTCCTCATTCAACTCGTGACGATCTTCACGATCAGCCCGAACGACCTGTTGGCCGTGAGCCATGATACGGGTTTTGATTGTGGTCTGGCGGGTTTCATCGAACAGAATAAATTCTGAGCTAATGCTCTTTTCGGTCAGGAGTCGCTTTAATTTAGTCGATGCGTCATCGTCGCCCATCGTTCCAACGAGAATAGGTTCCACGCCGAGAGAACGGACATTGGCCGCGACATTGGCCGCTCCCCCAAGAAGCAGTCTGCTTGAGTCGATTTCGACCACAGGGACCGGCGCCTCCGGCGATATGCGGTTCACACTGCCGAACATATACTCATCGAGCATGATATCGCCCAGAATGAGGATTCTTCCTTTTCCCATGCTATCCGTTATCTGAGCTATACGGTCCAGTTTTAGTGGCATCGAGGCACCTGGCAGTGTTTTGTGGCGGCCCACTGCGTCGACAATTCGGTTGACATAGGCTTGAAATATATTAGACTGGCCACCTTGACACAAGCGGAAGAATAGCCACTGAACACTGTCTGAGGATAAAGCCGATGAACCAGATGCGAGGACAACAGATACCTATCGAAATGGGTGACAAAGAAGCCGAGGGGATTTACTCCAATATGGTCAGGATCGGCCATACGCCCAACGAAATCCTGCTCGATTTTGCCAGAGTTATGCCGGGACTGAACAAGGCCAAGGTGCTGGTGCGGATCATTATGACCCCGATGCATGCCAAAACGCTCAAAATGGCCCTTACGGATAACATAGAGCGTTATGAGAAACAGTTTGGTGAAATCAAGGTTATCGGAAACCCCCAACAGCCAAGCAAGAATATCGGTTTTGGATCCGGCGATAATGATCCAAAGAAGGACAAGTAGTGCCTAGCGGACAGTTTGCTTTTGTCCTGCATAGCCATCTTCCATACGTCATCTCACACGGTAAGTGGCCTCACGGAACGGACTGGCTTAATGAGGCCGCAGCCGAAACCTATCTGCCCATCCTCGGAACGCTGCGGGAACTCATTGACGAAGGGTATCATCCAAGGCTGACAGTGGGGCTTTCCCCGGTGCTATGCGAGCAGCTCGCAGATGAGTCGTTCAAACGCGAGTTTGAAGAGTACTGCGCCCAGAAAATAGACGCGGCCGAACAAGACAAGGAAGAGTTTCGCAGACACGGCCGTGCTCAGATGCTGTCGGTTGCCGAGTCCTGGATTGAGTTCTATAGCCAGACAATCGATCACTTCAGGCGTATCAGTCGAGATATATTGGGACAGTTTCGCTCACTTCAGGACAACGGCTATCTTGAAATCATAACCTGCGGCGCAACACATGGTTACCTGCCTCTGTTGGCACGCGATGAGTCGGTGCAATGTCAGATCAAGCTGGCCATCGCCAATTATCGAAGGCACTTTGGGCAATCACCCAGGGGAATCTGGCTGCCTGAGTGTGCGTACAGGCCGAGATATGCCTGGTCGCGACCAGTTGGCCAAGCCGGTTCGGCAGTTATGCGTAAGGGAGTGGATGAGTTCCTCTCGGAAAACGGTCTTGACTTCTTTATCGTCGATTCGGTGCTGCTTAAAGGGGGTAAGTCGACGGGCGTCTATATCGAACGCTTTGAGGCGCTTAAGTTGTTGTGGCACCAGTTTGAGAGTCAGTATAGCCAGCGAACTGAAGAGCCGGACAAATCGCCCCGTGAGGTATATCTGGTAGCGTCGTCGCCTGAAGGGAAGAAACCTACGGCAATTTTCGCACGCGATCCGCAGACCGGCATTTTGGTCTGGAGCGGTGAACATGGGTATCCGGGGGATGGGAATTACCTCGATTTTCACAAGAAGCACTTTCCCGGCGGTCACCGCTACTGGGCCGTTACATCCTCAAAGGCCGATCTTGCCGATAAAGTGGAGTATAACCCCAAGAACGCCAGCGGCCGGATTAGCGAAAATGCCGCACATTTTGTCAGCCGCGTAGAGGAGATACTGGACGAATCAACGGTTTCTCATGCCGGGCCGAGCATTCTTGTCGCACCGTATGATGCCGAGTTGTTTGGTCATTGGTGGTTTGAAGGCCCTCGCTTTCTCAAGGAAGTACTCAAGGGAGTGGAGAAGAGCGACAGCGTAGAGCTGGCCTTTCTCGGCGAGCACTACGACCAAGCCCGGCCTTCGCAGGTTGTGTCGATTCCCGAGGGAAGCTGGGGGCAGGGTAACCACCACTATATCTGGTTGAACGAGCAGACCGAATGGACTTGGAAGCACATTTACGAATCCGAAGACACCATGTGCGCGCTGGCGCGTTTCTGGGTCGATAATCCCGACCGGCAGGACGCGGAACTGACAGCTGTATTGAAGCAGCTTGCGCGGGAATTGCTCCTGATGTCGGCCTCTGACTGGCAGTTTCTCATCTCCACGTTTGCTGCCCGCGATTATGCCGAGTTGCGTTTGAGCGAGCACTACGAAGACTTTACCCGTCTGGCAAAAATGGCCCGGGCATACATTGACGGCGAGCAGATATCATCGAGCGACCGACAATTCCTGAGGGATTGCCAGGATCGGGACAATCTGTTTGAAGAGATAGACTTGAATTGGCTGGCCTCAGTGGAGTATCCTGCTGAACCCGCCAACGCCACCTGACAGCCTTTCAGACACAGCGAACCGGGGCTTCTTGGCTGCGGCCATGTTTTCTTGTTGATCTCGGCCAGCTGAGCGTGCATCAGATAGTCATACTATGAGCGTTGCCAAGCAGAAGTCCAAGTGCCCCTATTGCAAGGAAACGATCGCGGTAGGGGCCACAAAGTGTAAGCACTGCCAATCGGACTTACCGAGAAAGCGGAAGTGGTTTCGTCTTTCCCGATGGAATACTTTTCGTATCGGATTCGCTGTCGGCGTGCTGTTTACGCTTGCGCTAAGCATTCTGGCCTGGATTCAGTTCTATGCCGGAGAATAGGGCGGTTGCAACAACATTGTCCCAAGCGCACCTTGTCAACCCACAGCGAGTGGTTTGTTGAAAAACCTCAATCATTAGCATTACCGACCAGTCACAGGACATTCGCCTGA
>JBHHVC010000115.1:0-8525 GCA_046754125.1 Candidatus Zixiibacteriota bacterium | reverse complement strand
AACCTCGACCATGCCCCCTTGGTCGCCATCACCGGGCAGGCCGACACTCTTCGCATGCACAAGGAGTCACATCAATACATAGATATCATCTCCATGTTCAAGCCGATTACAAAGTGGAATGCGACCATCGGACATCCCGATATCGCTGCCGAAGCGGTGCGAAAGGCCTTCAAAGTCGCAGAGATGGAAAAACCGGGAGCTACCCATCTGGAATTCCCTGAAAATGTCGCTGAACAAGAATGTGAAAAACCTGAGTATTTTGAGATTCGCAAGGTGCGTCGTCCAGCTCCGGACCACAAAGCGGTGGCAGCCGCAATGAACCTTATCGAAAAAAGCTCCAAGCCTCTGATACTTGCTGGCAACGGAGCAATTCGCAAGCGAGCAACCAAACAACTAAGGCTTTTCCTCGACAAAACAGGCGTAGCCGTGTGCAATACTTTCATGGCCAAAGGGGCCGCAGGCTATCTATACGATCACAACCTGTTCACTATCGGCCTGCAGTCACGTGATAACGTTACCTGCGCGCTCGAAGAGTCGGACCTTATCATCTGTGTCGGCTATGACATTGTGGAATACTCCCCCCGTTTCTGGAATCCCGATGGCGACAAAAAGATCGTGCATATCGATTTCGAACCGGCCGAAGTCGACTACTGGTATCACCCTCAGGTGGAACTTGTGGGAGACGTGGCCGCGACCCTCTGGGCACTGAACGAACAGACAGGATCCGATTTCCCACGCAACAAGGGACGCTTTGCAGCCAAACACAGGCGGCGCATACTGAAAGACCTGCACGAACTCGACGATGACAAATCGTTTCCCATAAAACCGCAAAAGATCCTGCACGACGTTCGCGAGGTGCTCGACGCTGAGGATATCGTCATCAGCGATGTCGGTGCGCACAAGATGTGGATCGCACGAATGTTCATTGTTCACGAACCAAACACCTGTCTGATATCAAACGGCTTCGCGACAATGGGAGTCGCTCTGCCGGGCGGAATTGCAGCCAAGCTTGTTTATCCCAATCGCCGAGTGCTGACCATATCCGGCGACGGCGGCATCATGATGAACATACAGGAACTGGAAACAGCGGTGCGTCTGGGGACACCGACCGTAAACATGGTGTGGAGGGACGAGACCTTAGGCCTTATTGAATGGAAACAACGAAACCGTTTTGGGCACGCATTCGGAACGCGCTTCAACAATCCGGATTTTGTCAAACTGGCCCGCTCTTGTGGAGCGGTCGGAATGCGGGTCGAAAAGGGAGACGACCTTAAGGCAATGCTGAAAAAGGCATTTAGGTCCAAAAAGCCGGTGGTGATTGAGTGTCCGGTGGACTATGGCGAAAACGTTAAGCTAACCAAGAAACTGGGTGATCTCGTTTGCCCTCTTTAGCGCATGTCAAGAAACAATAATAGCGACGCGTCCGTAGGTCAGAACCCCTTGGTGGTACCAACACTGGATCGTGGACGGCACCCTTCCCTTTTTCATCATTGCCGCGCACGCGGCAATCCATCAGTCAAGTATGATGCGACATGTTTGCAATGATAGAGATAGAAGTTAATCAAGAATCCCCTCTGGGTGGGTCTTTGCACTTGCGCAGTCTATAGACGAATTGATGGAGTAAACGATGGCTAAGAAATACAAGATGTATCTGGGCGGCAGGTGGGTTGATCGCAAGAACAAGATTCGTGTAGAATCTCCATACGACAACCATCATGTCGCCGACGTTGCGGCTGCGGGTGCCGAAGACTACACCGAAGCGATAGCAATCGCGAACGACGCATTTGCCATCACGCGCGACCTGCCCGCATACAAACGAGAGCAGACCCTTCTTCATATTGCGGCCGGAATCGAAAAGAACCTCGACAAGTATGCCCGCATGATGGCCGAAGAACTTGGTAAGTGCCTGAAAGATTGCCGGATCGAGATCGGCCGCAGCGTCGGTGTCTTTCGCGTTGCTGCCGAAGAGGCCAAGCGAATTGGCGGCGAGATCATCGATATGGACTGGGCTCCCGGCGGGGAAAACCGGATGGGACTTATCAGGCGATTCCCCAAAGGCGTTATCGCTGGAATCTCGCCATTTAACTGGCCGATGAATATGGTCGCTCACAAATTGGCTCCGGCTATCGCATCTGGCAACACAATAGTACTCAAACCGGCCAGCGCCACTCCGATCTCGGCCCTCGTGCTGGCCGAACTGCTCGACAAAACCGACCACCCCAAAGGCGCAGTGTCAATCCTTCCGGGCTCATCGCGCGACTCCTCACCTTTGCTCGACGACCCGCGAGTCAAGCTGATAACATTTACCGGTTCGTCACAGACAGGCTGGTGGATAAGAGCGAACTCAGGCTCGAAAGCCGTCGTGCTCGAACTGGGCGGCAATGCAGGTGTGGTCATAGCCGATGATGCCGATCTCGATTTCGCAACGACCCGTCTGCTCTATGGTGGCTTTGCATCAGCCGGACAAAGCTGCATTTCAGTGCAGCGTGTTTTTGTGCATGACAAGGTTTACGATAAATTCCTGCGCATGTATAAGTCCAAAATCAACAAACTCATCACTGGCGATCCACTCGACGAAAAAACGGACGTGGGTTGCATGGTCACTCGCGAGGCAGCTGAAAAGACAATAGAGAGCATCAAAGCCGCAGTCGCCGGTGGCGCCAGGATATTGACCGGAGGCAAGCTCGACGGCGCCAGTTTGCAGCCGACAGTCCTGACCAATGCGAAGGTCTCAATGGATGTTTGCACAAAAGAGGCCTTTGCCCCGTTCGTAGTTGTGTTCAAATACAAGTCCTTTCAAAAAGCGGTTGACGAAGTCAACAATTCCGAGTATGGCCTGCAGGCGGGAATTTTTACTAACCGCATGGACGACATCTTCTATGCCTACAAACATATCGAATGCGGCGGTGTAGTGGTCAACGACATCGCTTCATACCGGGCTGACCATCAACCCTATGGTGGGCTGAAGAACTCCGGCCTCGGTCGCGAGGGGATTCGTTACTCGATCGAGGACATGACCGATCTCAAAATACTGTCAATGCGCTTGAAAACGAAGTAGGTTGTGCAGCCAATTCAAAGACGCTTGATACCGTCAAACAAAAACGAAAAAAGGAACTCGTAGGTCTGGCGACGCCGCGTCTGCTCGCCTGCGTAGTGCCTGGAAACTAACCCGCCAAGCATAATCGACACAAGTTCTGCAGTGATGGCGGCCGGGATGTCGTCGCGCACTTCTCTTGTCTCAACACCGCGCTCGATTATATCGAAAATATATTCTTCAAAATACCGTCGCAAGTCGACCCCCTCCAGAATCACCCGCGCGTGATGCAAACCACCGGTAGCAAACAAAAAGAATTTCTCTTCGGCAGGATGCAGTCGTGAATTGACAGCCAGCGAATGGTGCAGATACTCCAGCCGATCTCGCGCCATGACGGCCTTCTCGTTTCGTCTGACTTCCGCGACAAGTGCCGAAAGATAGTCGTCGAACACTAAAACGGTGAACTCCAGCAGGTGCGACTTCGACGGGAAATATTGGAAAAACGACCCCTTGGATATACCCGCCTCGCTGCAAAAAAAATCTACCGAGAGCCCGTCATAGCCATACCTGCCGAAAAGCCGAACTGCCGCTCGATATATCTGGTCCTTTTTTGCTGGCTGCAGCCTCCGGAATGCGTCAGCCACTGTTTTCCGTTCGACCAGCTCAGCTATCAGGTTCTCATTCAGCGACATAGTTGTTCCTGTGGGCGGCAGACGTCTCGTCTGCCCCTCAATACACGGGGACCCCACCATTTATGGTGGGCTTTCTCCGTCTTGTCATGCCTGTGAAAACTGGCATCCATCGTTCATATTCAAGCGCATGCCATTCGCTTGATGGACTCCCGTTTTCACGGGAGTGACGGAGCTGTGTACTTGCATACGGCTCCGCCAATCAGCCATTCCCCACTGGTTTCTCTATACCCATAATGACTATATAGTCATATATCATAGACTATATATATAATATTGTGTTCTATTGTCAATTCAGAATTGACATCCCGGATCGCCCGTTCTATAATTGCCCCGCTCATGATGGAATCAAATAAGAGGGAAAGGAATACCTGAAATGGCAAAACTTCGCGTCGCAATTATCGGAGTTGGCAACTGTGCCTCCTCATTGGTACAGGGAGTCGAGTTCTATAAGAAGGCCAAGGATGAAGAGATCGTCCCTGGCTTGATGCATGTGAATCTCGGCGGATACCACATTCGCGACATCGAATTTTCGGCAGCAATCGATATCGATCGCAACAAGGTCGGCAAGGATTTGTCCGAAGCAATCTTCACCGGGCCGAACAACACCTACAAGTTTTCGAAAGTATCCAAAACCGGCGTCAAGGTGCAGCGCGGTATGACTCACGACGGTCTCGGCCACTACCTGTCGCAAGTGATCGAGAAGGCTCCCGGCGACACAGTCGACATTGTCAAGCTGCTGAGGGACACTAAAACCGATGTTGTCATCAACTACCTCCCGGTTGGCTCCGAGGAGGCGACCAAATGGTATGTCGAACAGATTCTTGAGGCCGGTTGCGGGTTTGTCAATTGTATTCCGGTCTTCATCGCTCGCGAACCGTACTGGCAAAAGCGATTCAAGGAGAAGGGTCTCCCGGTCATTGGTGACGACATCAAGTCGCAGGTCGGCGCCACCATTGCTCATCGCGTGCTGACCAGGCTGTTCCGCGACCGCGGGGTACGGCTGGAAAGGACCAGTCAGCTCAACGTCGGTGGCAACACCGACTTTCTGAATATGCTCGAACGGTCGCGTCTGGAGTCGAAGAAAATATCCAAGACCAACGCCGTGACATCACAACTCGACTACGATATTGGCGCCGGCAATGTCCATATAGGTCCCTCGGATTATGTCGAGTGGCTGTCCGACCGCAAATGGGCCTACATCCGGATGGAGGGCACAACCTTTGGGAACGTGCCGCTGAACGTGGAATTCAAGATGGAAGTTTGGGACAGCCCCAACTCGGCCGGTGTGGTCATCGATGCCGTTCGCTGCTGTAAGCTGGCCCTCGACAATGGCCTCTCCGGTGCCCTACTCGAGCCGTCATCATATTTCAAGAAATCTCCTCCTGTACAGTATACCGATGAAGAAGCTCGCCGCCTGACCGAAGAGTTTATTCTGAAATATGGCTGGAAGACGAAGCAGACTTCGCGCGCAAAAGGCACAAAACGAGTGGCGGCAAAGGCGCCGACACGCAAAAAGCCTGCGGTGAAGAAAACCAAAGGGTCGAAGGCTGGCAAGACCGTGCGAGTAGTGCGAAAAAAGAAATAGCTTTTGACTATCGCTGTTTGTCTGTAATTTTGCCGGCGACCTGAAAGTCGCCGGCTTTT
This sequence comes from Candidatus Zixiibacteriota bacterium, assembly GCA_046754125.1. Classification (GTDB taxonomy): domain Bacteria; phylum Zixibacteria; class MSB-5A5; order GN15; family FEB-12; genus JBHHVC01. Next base: position 3,155 of record JBHHVC010000115.1, on the reverse strand, counting down.
TCTATGACGAAACGGTCAAGCCGGTCTGAGATTATGAAAGAACAAAACAGACGAAAACATCGCGGACTGTTCATCACTTTTGAAGGTATTGATGGGTGCGGCAAATCGACACAGGTTGGGCTTTGCCGCGATTACCTCGAAAATGCCGGGCAAATAGTGACGGAATTGCGCGAACCGGGGTCGACTGCTGTTGCCGAACAGGTACGAACCATTCTGCTCGATACGCAGTTGTCGATCGACCCGCGAACGGAGTTGCTTCTCTACGAGGCTGCGCGAGCTGATCTGGTGGCTACGAGTATACTTCCGGCACTGGGGCGTGGCGAAATTGTCTTGTGCGACAGGTTCTACGACAGCACAACCGCCTACCAGGGCTACGGACGGCAACTGGACCTGCGAATGGTGCGGGCAATGCACAAAGTTGCCGTAGGAAAATTGGCCCCCGACCTTACCTTTTTGTTCGATATCGACTTGAAAGCCGCACAATCTCGCCTAGGAAAAAACCCCGATCGTCTCGAGTCGCAGCCAAAGACTTTCTTCTCTCGCGTGCGACGCGGCTTTCTGGAAATTGCCTCTCGCGAGCCGGGAAGAATCAAGATAATAGATGCCACACAATCAGCGAACGAAGTAATGCGCAGAGTACAACGACATCTCGACAGGAAACTCAAACGGCATGCCAAACTCAGGAGATCTTAACAAAAGATCAATACTGCTGTCATTACTGCTACTTGTCAGCATCCTCCTGATAAGCGGCGGTGCTGCCGTCTACGTGCTGGCCGACCGGGGAATCGAACAGGCAATTCGGTTTGTCTCGGCAGCAGTGGAGATTAAGCAGAACTATGCCGATATCATCGATCTCGACGAAGCGATCATTGCCGCACGACAGGAGATGTTTGCCTCCCTCGACCGCTATTCCGGCTATCTTGACGAAAGCGAGTTTGCCCGCCATCAAAGTGAACAATCCGGATCGTATGAGGGTGTCGGCATCCTGGTTATTTCCCACCCATCGGGCCTTGGCGTAGTATCGGTTCGCAAGGGTGGTCCAGGGGCACGGGCCGGGTTGCTTAGCGGGGATATCATAATAGCGGTCGATTCGGTGTCGCTTGGGCAAAAGACTGCTGTTGAAGCTATCAGGCAGCTAAAGGGTATCGAAGGAAGTTCAGTACTGGTAGAGGTCTTTCGTCCCGAGCTTCAGGATTCGATCAGAATCGAGGTCACCAGAGAGTCGATTGAATTTCAACACGTTCCCTTTGCCGGAGTAACTCTCGATTCGCTTTTGTATGTCCGGTTGACCGGTTTTGACGCCGGAGCAGCAGAAGCAGTAGAACACGCACTTGATTCGTTGCTTAGCTTTAGTCAGGGGAGAGCACACGGCCTTATTCTCGACCTCACCGGCAATCCGGGAGGTCTTTTTGCCGAGGCATTAAAAGTTGCCGACCTGTTCCTCGACGACGGAACATTTATCGTCGGAAGCAACGGTCGTTCGCGCTGGCGCGACGAGACCTACAGTGCCGAAGAGCCGGACAAACTATCCGGCCTGCCGATGGCTGTGCTGGTCGATAACAGATCGGCCTCGGCGGCAGAAATTGTATCAGGAGCGCTGCAGCAGGCGGGACGCGCCATACTCGTTGGGGACACAACCTTCGGAAAGGGGCTGGTGCAGGGTTTTGTGCGGTTTCCCGACGGTGATGGTCTGCGCCTGACAGTGTCGCGCTACTATTTCGATGGGGACGTGTATCTCAATGATTTCGACTCGGCCCTGAACGAGATCGGTCGGGGCCTCATTCCTGATCTATTCGCAACGACCGAAGACCGTCATCCATTCATCCGCCGCTTGTCAGGCAGCTTTCTGTTGGAACAGTTCGCCCAGATCTATCACCACGACATTCTCGCTGCCAAACTGTCCGATCGTTCTGCCGACTCCCTTGCCGCTTCCTTTCGCCAATATGCTGCCGATCACGGCTTTATCTACATCTCGCCGCTCACCGAGGCGGCATCTGTTCTTCAGAGTGTTGCCATCTACGAGCGGAGTGACAGTTCCATTCAAACCCTGGCAGATTCGCTGGTTGCAATTGCCGACTCTGCCGACAGCGATCTTTTTATCAGATTTGCTCCAATTATTGTCCGTCGTCTCAAGCAACTGGCCATAACTCGTGAACACGGAGAAAGTCGCGCCTACCAGGATATTTACCTGCAACATAACAATCGTGTCGCAATTGCCGCCGCCAATCTCCTCGGAACTACTCGATGACCGATATTCTCTTGTATTTGTCGTGCGGGCTTGTTGCGGGAGGGCTTGGCGGCTACCTCGGCTTAGGAGGGGGAATCGTGATGGTTCCGTATCTCACTGTCGTTGCCGGACTCGACATTGCGACAGCCGTACCGGTATCGGTGACTGCGATTGTCGTAAACTCATTCTCGGCGTCGAACGAATACGTAAAAAAGGGTATGGTCGATTTTGAACTGGTCGTCTTGCTGTCGCTCTTGATGGTCGCAGGGAGTATAACCGGGAGCTCTCTAAGCCACGTTGTCCCACCGGCTATTCCTCAGACAATTCTGACTCTTTTACTCGTCTATACTGCTTTTTCTCTGCTCAAAAGTAACGACAAATCAAAGTCAGGCGGATTGGGAAACTGGCACCGTCGCCATCTTCCAGCAATGCTGGGGCTGGCCGGTGTGACAGGAATCCTGGCCGGTCTTGTTGGGATCGGAGGTGGGGTTATCCTGGTGCCTGCGATGCATCTGATTATGGCGGTCCCTCTGACCACAGCTCGCGGGACATCTTCGTTTTTGATTGGCTTCTCCTCAGCAGCAGCATCGGCTGTCTATCTGCTCAATGGGGATATAGATTTCCACATTGCCGCCCCGGTGATCCTCGGCATTCTGATTGGCGGCAAATTGGGTGGATTCTTTGGAACCACTGCCAAGCCGACCGTTATCAAAGTCATGTTTCTCGTCGTCATGCTTTATCTGGCTTACAAACTGACCGCACCGATAATCGAGGCACTATGAAACAGACTCGTCCTTTTGATGCCTCTGGCATAGTAATCTGGCAGCTGATGGTCTGGATGGCCGTGTTTGTCTACTTCTCAGCGGTGACAGTGATGCTTTTGGCAGGGATGACGGTTGCGGAACCGTTGGCGAAGTGGGGGGTAGTT
>JBHHVC010000114.1:0-8537 GCA_046754125.1 Candidatus Zixiibacteriota bacterium | reverse complement strand
GCCAGCAGACCGAAAATGTACCCGTAGGATTTGTAGATGTCGGGTGAGCCGGGAAATGCAAAGTACCCCTTCTGGATGGCCTGAATCATCCGAAGAATATTGCCCGGATCACCGGGTCCGTACAATACGCCGGGCCTCGATATGAGAAGACGGCGCTCCGACGCGCCATCGAGCCAGGATCGGTGCAGCACTTCGGCAGGGTACTTTGATCCACCGTATGGTGTAACGGGACGGATGGGTGAACTCTCGTCGGTAGGCCCGCAAGTAGGACCGTAAACAGATATGCTGCTGGTGAAATAGATGTTGCTACACCGCACTCCGGTAGCATACTCGCAAACGTTAGTAGCTCCGGCGAGGTTTGTTTCATAGTATTCGTGTGGCTCGTGACCCGGCTCGCGGTGTACCGCAGCCAGATTGAATACCCACTCCGGACAACTGGGAACCATGCCCAGCGGTATGCGTTGCCGAACGTCGGTCGAGGACACAGTGATGCCTTCAGTGCCCTCCAGACAGCTCGGTCGTATGTCAGCTATGTGAATATGTGAAAAGCGGCCAGTCCTTAGAAAGTGTTTTGCCAGATGCGTACCAACGAACCCGGCCCCACCAAAAATGACGCAACAGCTCATGGCTTGTTCCCCCTTTGCCAGTATCTCTTGTTCATGCTGAGTTGTTTCTTGAGTCTGGTTGGCAAGAGCGCTTCGTGATTGCCCAATTTGAATCCGACAAGCTTTAGCGAATCTCGCAGCAGAGCTGAAGGTATGGTCAGCGGCGCATGTCTGGCCAGATATGAGATTTCCGACCTGATGTAGTGCAAACCTTCTCCCCCGGCCTCGCCAAAAGTCTCACGAATCCAGCTCTCCCTCGAATGGAAGACGCCGATATCGAAGTACCTCCTGAACTCTTGCATGTAGCTGTAATTATGAGAATGCCGTACAACAGCCTCTGCGCTGTAAGCGATCTTCCAACCGGTCTGGAGCAATTTCGACGCAGCCCATGCATCCTCGTTCTGAATAGTATGCCTGGGAAAACCGCCGATCTCCATCAGCGCTTTACGGCGCCACACCGAAAACGAATTGGAGATAAACGACGCCTTTATCCCCACCCGAGGTGCGTCGGTAAGATCGCGTACGTGGCTCGATGGCGGATAATTGAAGAGCCTGGCGTGCGCCTCTATGCAGCCTGCCCCTTCTCTGGGCAACTGGCGACCATATGCTGCGCCAACGCCCGGGTCACAGCAACACCCGACAAGACGTTCAATCGACTTCTCCTGTGACAGTATCGCGTCCTGAGTAAGGAAGAGGATCAGGTCGAACTCGGCCAGCATCTCTGCCGCCATTTGCCTGGTCCCTCCATGGCTGAACTGGTCGGAAGGAATGGATATCACTTCCATACCTGCTTCCTTTGCCAGGTCGGGAGTAGAATCGGTCGACGATGAGTCAATCACAACCATCCGCTCGGGGATAAATGTCTGAGATTTCACTGCATCAATCCAGCGGACAAAGAGCTTTCCCGCGTTCATAGTGGGAAGGACAAGGGCAGTCCGGAGTTCGGTCCGCCCTGGTACGGGTTTTGGTCTCTCCCGGCTTTCCGGTAGATCGCTGGATTGCTCGGATAGTTGTTTTGTATCGGCCAGGTTATTATCTTTGTCCACGATCGTTCTCGATACGATTTCTCGTCAGCCCCGATAAAACAGATGGCCTTGACGGCAAGCCACCCTATTGATCGGTTATCGGCATACCCTTCAATATCTACATGGACTAAAACACCAATGAATCGTCAATTGGGAGGGGGGGATTCGGCCTTGCTCCTTTGTCGCCGAACCAGATTGATTACTCGCCTCGTTCCGGAAAAGCTCTGGCGGGCATCACGGCATAGGGCTGAGTAGGCGGTCTGATTCCCGCCCTTTACCATTTGGCGCCATAAGTCCCCCAAGATTATTCCGATTGCCGTAAGCATGAAGACGAGCATTGTAAGACCCATAATGGTGACAACCCTTCTGGGGCCGGATTTCATCGTCGGGAGGGACGGATAGTCCATAATTCGGACAATTGGAACATCCTTGGCAGAATTGAAACGGGCCATTTCGTATTGCTTTTGCAGCACAATCTCGGCGCCGGAGCGAATCTCCAGGTTTCGCTGGAGCCGAGTCAGTTCGTCAAGAATACCGGCATCGGTGCTAGCCGCCCAATCGGCGTTGGTCTTTCGAAACTCCCTCAGTGCTTTTTCTGCTGCCGCCAACTCAATGCCCGCTTGACCAAGTCGTTTTTCGAGGTAGAGTTCATTATCTCGTGCGACCGAACGACGTGTAAACCGATTGAACGTCTCTAGTTGTCGCAAGTATTCGTTAAGTACGGCGCGTGATAATTGAGGGTATCTGGTTTCAACCCAGAGTCGGATTTCTCCTGTTCGTTTGTTCGCGCTGATATTGGTGATGCCACTCAGATACCTGCGCAACCGATCCGGATCGTCGTTGCCAAAATAGTTACTTAGTTTGACAGTTCTTGGTTCGTCATCAAAACTGAAGGTATAGGTCTGGGCCAGCACCGAATCCTTGATAAGATTGGACTGAAGTATAACCGGATAGAGTGCGGAGGAATTCTCCTGACCGAAACCGATTGAACCCCCAATACCGACCAGCTCTTTGATGGCACTCATATCTGAACCCTTGCCACCGGATGGAAGGATGATACTATGAGAGCGATAGCGGTTTGGCGTGCTGAACATTATTATCGTCGCGAGCACGAAGGTCGAGCCTGCCAGCCCGATAATCCAACGCCTTCTGCGCAGTAGCAGCCGGGCCAGTGCAAACAGGTCGATGTCGTACCTGTGCGACATGATTCGTTGTGATGGTCTATCTTCTGTCATATTCAGATATCTGATCTCCAACGGTTTGCTTTCATTACGCAGTCGTATTTCGTTCTACTGGAAGTTATCTTCTTGCTTTAGTATGCACTTCATCACATTACACTTATCAATCTTTGTGCCGATTTGACTTCAATTATGTAGCGTTCATTATGTTACACTGGAACAACTTGCAACGCCCGGTCGCACAGGTATGCCATCCGCTGCTGTCTGTCCGGAAATTCGTTCCGAAATTGTTCGACATTTTTTCCACATCTGGTTAGCCCCTGTTCCAGTCGAAGCCGTCCGTTATTTTGCAAATTGTCCCTCGGCAATGTATTCTCGCCCGTTTCGATTCGCATTTTGTGTGACAAGATCACTATACACGCGGCACAACCGATCAACGTGTAGATCGACCGTACTCGGTCGACTCCAATACCGCTCGAACGCACACTTTCCCATCCGATCGGCAGCCCGGGGATCGGACATGGCAGACATTTTATCGGCCAGATCGTTGGCGTCACCACGTTTGAAGACAAGGCCCGTCACGCCATGATCCACCGCATCTGAGGCGGCGCATTCATCGGGAACGATTGCAGGCAGACCGCAGGCAGCAGCCTCCAAAACGGTGAGCCCCTGAGTCTCGTACCAGAGCGACGGAAAGACAAGCGCGCGGGCTGTACGGAATTGCTTCATAAGCTCATGCGGCTTCAGCCATCCGGTAAACTCCGTTCCCGGAAGTACTTTTGGCACTTCATTGCGCATCGGACCGTCCCCTACGAACCTGACTATTGCACCGATCTGAGCCGCAGCTTCGGCCAGCAGGAGTACACCCTTTTCGGGATCAAGCCTGCCCACGAAAAGGAAGTTGTTGTGTTCGGCTGGCATCGCACGTTCGCGCTTTGATGCTGTGATGGGGTTGGCAACGTGGTGCAGTACAGCACCAGAGGGCAATAGCGGACGCAGTAATCTTTCGCTGAACTCTGACACTGTTACGAATTGCGACATTCCGTGCGGGATGTTTCCCACGTGCATTTGTACCGTCTGGCGCACAGAGCGCCACACTTTATGAACGAACGATCGCTTGTCACAATTGGTGAGCAGGCACGGAAGCGACATCGGCGTTTTCGTACAGACTCGTTGGCTCGTGTAATCATACAAACCTCCATTGGGGCAGACGGTAAAATAGTCGTGCAAGGTAGTCAGCAATGGAAACCCGCTCTCGACAGCGATTTTTATGACGCTGGGCGAAAGGGCCTTTACCCATGTGTGTACATGAATGATCGTGTTCAATGGGTCGAGCGTTTCCAGAAGACGCCCGAACTCGTTGTGTGCCCGGCTATTCCATATTCCCTGGCGCGCAGCACGCAGTCGATTCGGGTCACTCAGGATTTCGTGTTGGTCTATCAACGTGACACGCACGCCAGCCTGCTTTAGAGATTCATCTATCGGACCGACGGATGCGAACAGATAAACTGTCATCTCGCGTCGGGCCATCTCTACAGCACTGGCTAATGCAACCTGACTGGCGCCGCCGTTGATCCAGGCAAAGTCGTTGACGATTACTACAGTTGGTTTGTTCATTTCGGAATGAGTTCCGATTCTGTCGACTGTGTCGAGAGCGCTTTTTCTTCGCCTATCGTGTCCATTATTCGTACGATTCGGGCCGGATTACCAACAACGACGGCGTTCGGGGGGACATCCTTGACAACGACGCTTCCAGCGCCAATTCTGGCGTTGTGCCCTACGGTTATCCCGCCGATGATGCAACAATTTGCCCCAATCTCCACATTGTCTTCGATGGTTGGGCTTTGCCCCTGAGAGCCATCCGGACGCTTGACGCATCCGATAGTGATGGAATGTCTCAGGTGTACGTTGCGGCCGATTGCTGTGCGATCGTTGACGACCAGCGCGAATCCGTGCTCAAGGCGTAGTCCTGGCCCGACCCGGGTGGCAGGGCGCAACTCGATTGCCATCACATATTCCACGATCAAGCGATAGGCGATCAGGATCGGCAGTCCCAGCCACCAGATGATACTACCACGCCGCCTACTAAACAGTTGCGCCAGCCTAAAGAAGGCGAGAACAAAGACTCCCTTGACATTGCCGGCGTTGGCGGTCTTATCTTGCAACAGAAAGCTCATCGTGTATCCTTTCCCCCGCATTGGCCAGCAGACCGGTTTCGAGTACGACAACAAACAGTCCTTTGATCACCATGCCGAACGAAAGGAACACGAAGGCGTTGCCGGTAGAGAGCACCGTTACGAACGGCATAGCGATCATCAATGCAACTACGGCGCGTATTAGATGACTGTATATTATGCAACAATGCAGATAGTACAGTAGCATGCAGAAGAAGCCTCCGGCGGCAATCTGCAGTATTAGTGCGACCAGAAGAGGAAACGTAGCTATGAGGATTGCGGGATAGGCCATTGTGAACAGGTAGCCTCGGTCGAACAGTGCATGTGCTTTCTGGGGTCCGAGCATTTTGACCATGAGATAGCGCATACCGACCTGATCGCCATCGACGCGTTCAGGGGCTACTAAGCGAGTGAACTCCTCCTCCCAATGGCTATCATCATATCCGCTCCCGTTCGTCACGACTCCATCTATCGACCACCACACCTCCCCCTGCCCCGCAAGAACTCTGTTCATCAGCAGCGTTCCAGCCCCGTCCACATCTGCCAGTTCACTTTTGTATCCAACAAATGCAAACAACAGGAAGACAATAATAGCGGTACCCAATATCGCCAGATACTTCTTGCGAAATGGAGTGAAGGCGTGGCACGATGCGATATGGCGGGCAAAGATCGGCGCAAAGTATGACACGCAGAGTTCGATCAGGAACGAGAACTTATGGCCCACCATTACTGCGTACATGCAAAACCCAAACATTACTATTCCATTGACCGAGAAACGTCCTCTCTTGAACCTTGTAAGGCCGAGTACGAAGGCCAGGATGAAGCCATATCCTACCAGGAAACGATCCAATGGCCCGGCAGCGTTCAGGTAGGCCAGTCGATCTATGCCCTGCAACAAGGGGATTCCATTGATCACCAGCGTGTACAGCAAGACCGTTCCCAATCCCATAGCAGCAACATATGCGAGCAATTTGGCATTGCTAAGATTCAGAGAACTGCAATTCAATTGATAGTCACGGCGGAATAGTTTCCTGCCGTCGAACCATTTTGCCACTGCTGCGAATCCCACGTTAAACAGCAGATAAAAGAGCGATAGCCTTGCTGTCGCAAGGGTTGGTTCAGTGAATTGAAAGAGTTCGAAATTGTAAATGCCCGAGTCATTGTAGGCACATGAGACAAGCGCCCAGGTTTGTAATGCCGACACCATCCCAAACAAGACCAGATACCGGGGGAACCGGCGGAACAAATAGAGAACACTCACCAGGTACAGCAGAATGGCTGCTGCGTTAAGCCAATTCATAACTTAGCACCTGTTCAAAGGCCCGACTGAGCTTCGAAATGTTGTCCGGGTCCATTACCGACGGATCGAAGAACGGATCAGTCCAATACCCCTCGTATGAATGATCCATCAACTCAGACATGAAACGACAGTCTGCATTGTAATCGCGGCGGAAACCTTCTAACAGTTCATCGACTATTCCCTGCAATTCAGAGATATCCGGGCAATGACGCACCGATGACAGCCCGCCGAAAAACATCTTTGTAAATGTCACCGCTGGAATACCCAACATTCCCGCCTCATAGGCTGCCGTGCCGGTCACGGTGAACACAATTGCCGCCCTCTTGTAGACTTCAAAGGTCGATACATCGTGGCGCAGGAGCTTCACATTGGGAATTAGCCGAATACGATTGAAAAAACCAGGGCCGCGCTGGCCGAGGAAATTCGGGTGCTCCTTTACGATAAGGGTCGTGTCAATTGGCAGGGACCTCCGAATGTCCCGTATCAACTTCAGTTGATCACTGAAAAACGGACCTTGCACATCGATGGACGCCTCCGGCTGCACATGCAGCGGATAAAAGGCAATCCTGCCGCCTATCTTGTCCAGAGAATCGTAGTCTTGGATATGTCGCAGATAGAAGCCGTTCACTACCCTCTTTGCGATGCCCTGCAAACGCTCGGAAAGGTCGTGGTGTGTCAGGTTATTCCGGCTAGATCGACGAACCAGTTTGATCCTTCGGATTGTCGACTCTGCGGCCTTTTGAGAATCAACAACAGGCTTGGCACTATACTTTTTGAATGTGAATGGTACTGATTTGCTCTCCTCAAACTCCTCCAAAAGAACACGGCCCACCTGCGGCTTCGCACTATTTCGCGTGGTCGACACCGAAAGGCGGGTTTCCTGGAAATCGCGTGTGAAGACCAGGCGCCGGTGAGGGAAACGCATATCGCGCGGAGCAAGAAACTTTATCCCCATGTCCCGACAGATCATACAGGTCAGCAACTCGTTAGTATTGGTAGGCTCTGCAAAGACATGCGTTATCTGATGGTCCGTCAGGAACTGCTTGATATCACGATAGTAAAGATACATGTACTCATTGATGTCCGGCCTGTTCTTGTATAGCACGAAACGGTCCATCATCATGCATTCGTTGACCGACATCCCCGTATTTCGCTCACATTTCACAATAGCGGATATCGTCCTCTCTCGTTCGGTCCCAGTGAGAAACGCGCTCTGGTCGTACACCAGTTCCAGAACCGATTCACGGTGTTCTCCCTGATCCAGCAGCCACCCGGTCCACAATTCACTGGTGGTCATCCAAAAGACATTGTGCCCACCCGTGCGAAGAGATTTACAAACTTCGAAGAAGACCCGGGTGAGGTCAAAGATCGACACGAATAACACATTGCACTTCATCTACTCAGGTTCCCCCACACAAACGAACGTTTCCGCATCCCGCATTTTTCCAAGAGATAACGTCTTTCACGATCCGTCAGCAGATAACGCACATGTACGGCAGCATGAAGCGACGCCAAACCTGCAACACAGCTCAGTAGCAGCCAGGGACTCCTTATTGGCAGCACTCCCAATACGAGCTGCGAAGCTACGAATGGCGCGGACAGTGCCATGATTCTAGTCATCGGTTGAATCAATTCGGCGGCGCCCAGGCCGAGAATGTGTTTCATCATCGAGAGATACGGAAACAGCATGAACACTTCGGCGACCAATGTTGCAGTCAATAGCCCGGCAAGGCCCATCGATTTCAACAGGGCCAGGCTGAGAGCAACATTTATGACGCTTGCCACAACGGAAATCCAGATTGTCTTGCGTACTAGCTCCATCCCGACTACGATAGTCGACGCCATCGATGGCAGAGGCGCAATCAAGTAAACGGCAAGCATGATACGTACCAGGTTGCCGTACTCGGCGAAGTCAGCCCCCACCCACAGCGTCAGCAACACATCAATGTGTACCCAGGCCACGACGACAACAGGCAGTACGATCAGGTATGCATACCGGACCAGGTCAATGTAGAGAACTTTGATTCCAGCTATGTCATGGCGCTGGTGCAACCGTGCCGCCTCCGGAACGACAGCTGAGTTAATTATGCTGATGAGCATCCGCACAAGGTTTGCCGGACGCACAACTACATCATAAACGGCCAATCGTGCTACAGCTAGAAACAGCCAGATGAGAAACTTGTCCATCTGGTTGAAGATCAATCCAACTATGCGGCTGACAAAGAGTATGCCGCTGTATGATGTTAATGACCGCA
>JBHHVC010000113.1:0-8615 GCA_046754125.1 Candidatus Zixiibacteriota bacterium | reverse complement strand
ATCAGACGAACATTTCTCGATATACATATTGCGCAGCTACAGAACGATTACTTGGAGTTACTATCAAACTATCAGCGCACGATCGCCCAAAAAAATGCCTGTCTTAAGCGAATGGAGGACCCTGAACCGTTCGACGTGCTCTTAGTAAGAACGGGCTCCCAAATAATGGCCAGACGGGGACTTTTCATTGACCAGATACAGCCGATGTCTGCACAGAAGTACTCGGCCCTGTCAGGTGGTGATGCTCTCGATATTTGCTACCGGCCATCGGCAGCAAACTGGCATGTCGGGGCAACAGCGGACGATATGCACAACCAGTTTAACCAGAAACTTACTACTTCCCGTGAACGCGAAAAAATAATGCAGGTAGCTCTAGTCGGTCCCCATCGTGACGACGTTGACATCGAGATAGGCGGACAGGCGGCACGTACATTTGCCTCACAAGGGGAATGGCGAACGGCGGCAGTGGCATTGAAACTTGCAGTTTATGATTTGCTGAAGATAGCTCGCGGTACACCGCCACTGCTGTTGCTCGATGAAGTATTTGCCGAGCTCGACAATTCTCGCAGCGCAGCGCTGATTGATGCTTTTGCTGATTTTGGGCAATTATTCCTGACTACCGCAGTAGAGCCGCCCGAACAACTACTCTCCTCGGCGAGGAAGTTCCGGCTCGATCACGGCCAACTGGTAGAGGTCTCACTGTGAGTGGCCTTGTTTTGAAGTCGGTTTCAAAGTCGTTTGGTGATCGCAGAGTACTCGACAACGTGTCATTAAGCGTGAACGACAGTGAATTGCTTGTGCTGCTCGGCCCCTCCGGTTGTGGTAAATCCACACTTCTTCGCCTGGTAGCCGGCCTGGAACAACTCGACAGCGGGGATATTCATATAGGCGGTCTGCGTGTTGATCAACTGAGGCCTCGTGACAGAGATGTTGCTCTCGTGTTTCAAAACTACTCTCTGTTTCCGCACATGTCGGTAGAGAACAACCTGGCCTTTCCTCTTAAGGTGGCGCGAGTGAAAAAATCAGAGATCAAGGCGCGAGTTCATTCCACTGCACAGATGCTGGGGCTTGGTGATCGTTTGAAAGACAAGCCGGGCAAGCTCTCCGGCGGGCAACGACAGCGGGTAGCGCTGGGTCGGGCAATTATCCGAAAGCCATCACTTTTTCTTCTCGATGAACCGCTTTCGAATCTTGATGCCGACCTGCGTTCTCGCATGCGGCAGGAGATCGTGGCACTTCAGAAACGACTGGGCACGACTATGATTCATGTCACCCACGACCAGGCTGAGGCGCTGACTATGGCCGACCGTATTGCTCTGCTCAATCAGGGACGATTCGAACAGGTAGGCACACCACGCGAGCTGTACGGCGACCCACAGACGGTATTTGTAGCGCGCACACTGGGATCGCCTCCGATAAATCTGCTCCCCGGTCGTGTCGAGGGGAATATGCTCCAACCGTTTGGCTTGGATGCAGACGAATCTGGAGTCGATGCACACGAGCGCAACCTGCTTTTGGGGCTTCGCCCCGATGCCGTTCGAATAGTTAACAGTTCAAAATGGACGGGCGAAGTTCAGAGTTGCGAGTATCTTGGCGGGAGCTTCGCGGTAAAACTTGAGTTCGCAGGGGAATTGCTGACTGTATCCGGTGAGAAATCCGCACTCCGACCGACCAGCCCGGCGTCTTTCATCTTTGCTCGCAAAGACCTGCTAGTATTTGATGCCGACACAGGCCTTCGATTGTCGGGAAGTGCTTAGAATATCGTCTAGGTTATGTTTCAAGACATAGCCTCGTCTACCCCTTGAATGTTTCTGAGGCAAGCAGCAGACCAGAGGTCTGCCAGCCACAGAATATAGTGCGCCGGTGTCAGCCACAAGTTTCTGCCTTCTGGTAAACGCAGTCGCTGCAAGCACCGTCGCAGAGCCTCATTCATTGCTCTTTTTCGAACTCGACTTCAGGCTTTACGCGCACACTGTTCAGATTTTAACATGGTATGGGTCAACGGATTACGCGAGAGCTTGACTAAAATGCTCTGAAAGGTCGATGAATCACTGGAGCATAGTCTTAGTCGGCCGATTAGCAGAGCATGGACTTTGAAGTCCGGCCGTGCACCCGTGTTGCGGCAATGAATGACAATGAACAAAACGCTCCGTGAAGAACGAGCGTAATCGTCAGAGGGGAGATTGCGGATGAAAACACGTACACTTTGGCTGTGGACCGGACTGATCTTGACTGGTTTGTGCTGCCAGCCAACTACTCGCGCCCAGGACTTTAACAGGCTACTCGATGCCGTCAACGAACTGGAGACCAACCTTCGGTCGCTGGTGAAGGAAGAGGCTTTGACCCGCTCATCGGAGATAGCCGAACTTCGTATCGCTCTCGGAAAGAACAGTCCAGAAGCCTCAAACGACAATTTGGCTAAACGTATGGACGATTTGGAGGCAAAGATTGCCTTGCTGCACAAGGACCTGGCCACCCTGGCCGAAGGTAATCACTCTCGGGGTCATGGTGAGGAAGATATGGTTGCTGTACTCACGGAACTGGGAGAACTTCGCGCGGAAATCCAGAGCCTGAAGGCCGACGGCAATGAAGAACCGAAACTTTTGGCCTCACTAAACAGTGGATCTCTGGGCCTGCCATCGCCGGACCAACCGGACAAACTCGCGGGCAACCAGTTCGGCAATCTTGAAATCAGTGGTTTTTTCGATGCTGTTTCCAGCTATCAAAGTTCCTCTGCCGACAAATCTGAGTTCGGACTGGGTCAGGCAGAATTGGATATTGAGAGCGAACTGTCCGCACGAGCATCAGTGAGTCTTGCAGTGGCGTACAACGCCGATGACGCCGTTTTCGAGTTGGGAGCCGCCGAACTCGGCCTCAATCTGCACTCGAGCGAACAGACGTTTCTTACATCAGTAAACGTTGTGGCCGGACAGTTTGATGTTCCATTCGGTATCGACTACCTGGTGTACGGATCGATCGATCGCAAGCTAATCAGCGAGCCCTGGTTTGCCGATATTCATGGAGGCTGGCGCGGTTGGAATGATTTCGGAGCGCAGCTACAAATGGAATCGCCCTATGGCAACCTTGTCGTATACGGCGTCAATGGGTTTGAGGAATCAGCGGAAGTTACTAAGAGAATCATGAATCTGGTCACCGGACTTGAAGAAGATACAGTAGTAGATGTCAACACAACCCCAGCTCACGCATGGGGAAGCAGGTTGGGCATAACTCCGGTCGGTAATCTGGAAATCGGGACGTCATTCGCAATTGGCATTAATGCTTCCTCGAAAACCGAAATGATTCTGGTGGGAACCGATGTACAGTATACTTTAGGCCCAGCCTATTTCAAGGGGGAATACATATCCCACAGCGTAAACCGCTCGATTGCCAAAGAAACCCACCAGGGATACTACCTGCAGGGTCTTTACTCATTCAATCGCGCCTTTGTCACCAGCAGGTATTCCTCGTTCAAGCCGGAAGATGCCAACACTGTTGGACAGGTGTCAATTGGTGCGGGATACGCTTTGACCGATGGCGTCGAACTACGCTTTGAAACACTGATAAATGAGAATAGTGACAACAATCAAAACCTGCTCCAATTGGTGGCGGGGTTTTGAGGATAAACCCGGCAAAAACAATTGAACTGATTCAATAAAAGGAGAGGAGTTTCTAATGTTCAAAAACCTTCGAACCGGCGTCAAGCTCTATCTAGGGTTTGGGACTGTCATTCTCCTGGCTCTGGCCATGGCAGGGTACAACTATGTGAGCTATTCGGACATCAAACACTCGACTCACTATGCCCAGGAAGAGTTGTACCCAATTATGAAGACTGCTAACGAAATGACAACCGCCACCATCCAGGTGCAGCAATGGTGTACCGACATTTCCGCTACTCGGGGCCAGGACGGTTACAACGACGGTCTGGACGAGGCTGAAAAAGCGGCAACTCAGTTCCGTGAGCTGCAAGCCAGGCTCATCCAACTCGACCCGACGCACGCCAGTCAACTTCAGGATATGACGGAACCGTTTGATGAATACTATGAAACCGGCGTTAAGATGGCCAACGCCTATATCAAGGGCGGACCGTCATTTGGAAACACGATGATGGAAGAATTCGACGGCGATGCTGAGCACATACGGGGATTGGTCGGCGCGTATTATACGCAGGTGGAAGAGCAGTTTAACGAGGGGATGGAATCAATCGAGGAAAAAACGATTGCGGCCACACAGCTCGGGACCACCTTGGCCATTCTCTCACTTATTATAGGTGCCGCGATAGCATTCTTTATCGCGCGAGTCATCACCAAACCTGTGATCGATCTTGCCAAAATCGCTGAGGAAGTTGCTGTCGGTAATGTCAACCAGACAATAACCTACCAATCGAGGGACGAGATTGGACAACTATCCGAGACTTTCCGCCGTCTGGTCGACTACATGAAAGAACTGGCAACGGCAGCCGATGCGATTGCCTCGAACGACCTTACTGTAGATATTGCCCCCAAATCCGAAGAGGACGCACTCGGCAACGCCTTCAAAACGATGACCACTAACCTGACCGGAATGGTCCGTCAGCTCGGTGACAATGCCACCCAGTTGGTATCTGCTGCCACCGAAGTAGCATCTTCTGCCGAGCAGATGTCAAAAGGCGCTAACGATCAGACAGAGCAGGTCGGCCAGGTATCTGCCGCTATCGAGGAGATGACAGCGACCATAGTGGAATCATCCAAGAACGCGGGAGAAGCTACCGACGGGGCTCGAGGCGCTTCCGAAACAGCAAACGTAGGCGGACAGATTGTCAACGAGACAATTCAGGGAATGCAGAGAATAGCCGATGTCGTCCGAGAATCGGCCGAGTCAATCGGTAAACTGGCCAAGTCGGCCGACCAGATCGGTGAAATCATCGGAGTGATCGATGACATTGCCGACCAGACAAATCTGCTGGCGCTCAACGCAGCTATCGAAGCGGCCCGGGCCGGTGAGCAGGGACGCGGCTTCGCCGACGTTGCCGATGAAGTTCGCAAGCTTGCCGAGCGTACCGGCAAAGCGACCGGCGAGATCACCGGAATGATCAAAGGCATTCAGGACGAAACCAGCGAAGCGGTCCAGTCAATGGAAACCGGCATCAACGAGGTTGATACGGGACGCGAGATGGCCGACAAGGCCGGCAACAGCCTGAACGAAATCGTCAACGTATCACAGCGTGTTATGGATATGATACAGCAGATTGCGACAGCATCGGAAGAGCAGTCGGTAGCTGCCGAACAGATATCCAAGAACGTGGAAAACGTCGCCTCCATCGCCAGAGAGTCGTCATCGGGAGCCGAGCAATCGGCAACTGCGGCCGAAGAACTCAATCGCCAGGCCGAAGGCCTCCAGCAGATGGTTGGCCAATTCAAAGTTAACGCCTGACGAAGGACGACTTCAGTTCTACAGCAAAGAGCAGACATATACGTTCTTTAGTGATGACAAGGGGCAGTTCTTTGGAGCTGCCCCTTGTTCTTATGACCAGGTACCCTTTGCGCACGAATATGCGCAGAGCATAGCGGCGGAATAACCGAAGTTAATCTACCTCAATTTGGCAGGCTACCCAACCGCGTCAGGGTCAGGTCAGTTGTTCCACCTGATCAACGAGCTTACCGAATCGCTGCAATGTCGCCTTGACCGGGTTGCCGGTTGTCATATCGACTCCGCACCGTTTGAGCAACTCAATCGGGTAATCGCTGCCACCCGATGAGAGCAGGCCAAGATAATCATCGATTGTTCCCGGCCGTCCCGATGCGATCTGGTCGAGGATCGCCTGCGATGCGGCATAGGATGTCGCGTATTGATAAACATAGAAGCCGTTGTAGAAGTGCGGTATCCGGCTCCATTTGAGCTTGCTGTATTCGTCGATAGTCATAGCGGGACCGTAGTACGCTTTGGTCAGGTCGGCCCACAGTTCGGTCATCGTTTCCGGCGAGAGCGCACCTCCCTGTTCCACTTCCTTGTGAATCTCAAGTTCAAACCGTGCATACCAAACCTGGTGGAAAAACGTACCGACGGTGTTGTCAATCTCACGGTTGAGCAGATACAATCGTGTCAGCTTGTCGTCCGCTTTGTCCAGCAAGTGGTTCAGCAGTAACCCTTCGTTCAGCGTCGATGCGATTTCGGCGATAAAGATCGAATACTGCGCTTTCGGAAACGGCTGTGTCCGGTTTGCCAATGTGCTGTGCAGGGCGTGCCCCATTTCGTGCGCGAGCGTGAACATGTTGTTGACAGTGTCGTTGTAGTTCATCAGCACAAAGGGGTGACAGGTGAAGGTGCCGTAACTGTATGCGCCACTACCTTTGCCTTTTGTCTCGTAGACATCGACCCATCGCGCCTTGAAAGCCTGAGCGAGTTCGTCGCAGTACTGGCTGCCAAGTGGCTGCACTGCTTTGAGGATTTCGGACACGGCGTCATCGTAGGCAACTTCGTAATCCTTGTCCGGAAAGAGGGGGCAGTGCATATCGTAGGCGTGAATCTGGTCGAGTTTGAGTATCTTCTTTCGCAGCGCAATCCACTTGTGCAGCAATGACAAATCACTTTCTGTTGCCTCTATCAGCGAGTGATACACCGACAGTGGTATATTGTCACTGTCGAGCGCGGCCTGCAACGAACTATCGAATCGTCGAGCGCGGGAGTAGAAGACATCATTGTTGACAGAGGCCGACAGCGAGGCCGAGGTAGTATTGAGATGCTCCTTGTAGCTCGAATAGAATCCATCACTTGCTTCGCGCCGTACTCTGGGATCGGAAGATTCCATGAATTTGGCAAAACGTTGCTTTGTTAAAGGAACTTTGTTGCCGTTTTCATCGGTGATCGACGGATAGGTCAGATCGGCATCGTCGAGCATAGTGAAAATCGATTCGGGACCGCGCGCGATCATTGCAGATGCTGCCAACAGCTCTTCGACCTCTTGCGAACGGACATGTGATCGCTGACGAATTAGGTCTTTGATATAGAAGTCGTAGACATCGGCTTTGGGAAACTGGCCGGACAACTCCAGAAGCTGTTTCTGGTCGATCTTTAGCAATTCCGGCTCGACAAAAGAAAAGGCTGCCGCAGCGGCTGCCCCAAGTTGTGCGGCGCGATCGGTCATTGCCTGGTATTGTGACACGCGGTTGTCAAGATCGCGGCTGAGGTGCGCATACTGGTACAATCTGGATGACTTCTTGAACAGTTCGCTCCTGATTTCGAAACACTCCCAGAGCAGCCCCGCTGATTCGCTCAACCTGCCTACAAAGCTGGCGGCTTTCTTGATCAACCCTTCGGCAACGCCGAAGTCCTTTTCCCATTCGGTATCGCCGGCGTATAGGTCGGCGAGGTTCCAGGTATATTGTGAGTCGATCTCATCGCGTTGCGGGATCGACATTGGTTTTGTCGCGGTCGCGGTGGTCATAGTTGCCCTTTCTTTTGGCTTTTCCAATATCGATCAATTTAGGAGGTTTGAATTTCAAAAACAAGCCTGCGAACGGCAGACTTGACATGAACAGATGAGTCTACTATCATAAACTGTTCGTGGGCGGCAGACGTCTCGTCTGCTCGTCAGAAGTTTTTGAATTCAAGCAGCAGGCCGGGAGGTCTGCCAGCCACAGAATAACCTCAACGCCGTCTCCTTTACCGATGCAAACGTGGGAACGACAGTGGGAAAGGGCGGTACTATCCTTCGGACTACCGACGGTGGCGACACATGGGTGAGTCAGAGCAGCGGCAAGGCGAATTGGCTTACCAGTGTCTTCTTTACCGATGCGAACACGGGAACGGCAGTGGGAAGTGGTGGTACGATCCTTCGGACAATCGACGGCGGAGGGCTCTAGATAAACCCACCCGCTGGGTGGGCTACAATAGTTCCTCTGCCCGCAGCTATGCACGCATCGTTGCTTGCTGAAACAACCCGCTGATGCCTTCCGGTCTCTCGCCGATAATATCAGTCATAAGAGCTAAATCGAATAGCAGATAGATTTTGACATATATGAAAAAATTGCTATATTCCCTTAAGTTGACAACAGCTTAGTTCTAACCACAGGTTTATACCTCTGATGACTGCACAGGAGTAAACAGTATGCACAATTGTAATCAACCTCGAACCTCTATGTCTAGTCTGGCCATCTTCGGCTGCCTAGTTTTGGCTCTTTGCGGCTTTACCTCGCCCGAAACTCACTCGGCCGTTCCAGCCGTTATGAGCTATCAGGGAAGGCTGGCCGACACACTTGGTAATCCCATAGATACGATCGTGCCAATCACTTTCAGCATTGCCGCTGACTCGCTCGGCAGTAATGTTGTCTGGAGCGAAACTCATTCGTCAGTTGATATGCGTCGGGGGCTGTTCAGTGTCATGCTTGGCTCTGAGGTGCCAATTCCGGCCACTACTTTCGATGGTTTGCAGAAATGGCTCTTTGTTGCCGTAGACGGCAATCTGCCCGGCCCCCCTGTGCCAGTCATAAGCAACGCCTATGCTATGCGTGCTGCAATAGCCGATACTGCGCTTTTTGCTCTGGCCGGTGGGAATACGGATACAGCTATCTTCAGTTATCGATCGGACACAGCCACTTATGCGCTTAATGCTCCGCAGGCAGATTCGGTCCTGTATGCTA
>JBHHVC010000112.1:0-8756 GCA_046754125.1 Candidatus Zixiibacteriota bacterium | reverse complement strand
CGACGTAAACCTGGTTGAACTCGAATCAACTCCGGATAACCTCGATCTGCTCAACGAGATATTCCGTGCCGCGCACACCATTAAGGGAACCTCCAGCTTCCTGGGTTTTGAGCAGGTCACATCACTCACTCACCATATGGAGGATATCCTCAATAAGTTGCGTAAGGGTGAGATGGTGGCCACGCAGGGCATTATGGATTTGCTCCTGGAGTCCCTGGATATTTTGAAAACACTTTTGGGGAATGTAAAGAACAAGTCGTCCGAATCGGTCGACCTGTATCTTAGCGAAGCTTGCGGCAGCCTTCGAGAGTAAAACGGTTGCCGAATCCGCGCAGGCAACAAAAGGAACTTCAGCGAACGAGCCGAATGCAGCTTCAAGCCAAGCGCCTGCCAATGTCGAGGCAAAAGTTCCTGCAAAAGCGGCTGTCGATCAGACGATACGCGTCGACGTTCAGCGGCTTGATACGCTGATGAATATGATGGGCGAGCTTGTGCTGGGTAGGAACTCCTTGCTGCAGAATATCAATCATCTCAATGCTGAACACGAGGGCGAATACGAACTGGAGCGATTGAATCAGGCCGCGACGGCTGTGAGTTTCATTACTACTGAGTTGCAAGCGGCGGTTATGAAGATGCGTATGCAACCCGTCGGAAAAGTATTCGGTAAGTTTCCACGGCTGGTGCGCGATCTCTCGCGCGATTCGGGGAAGCAGATTCAGCTGAATATGTATGGGGAATCTACCGAACTGGACAAGTCCGTCATCGAAGAGATTGGTGATCCGCTGGTACACATTATTCGTAATTCCTGCGACCATGGGATTGAATCTCCTGACGATCGCGTGGCCGCCGGGAAGCCTGCCGCAGGGACTGTGGAATTGTCGGCCCGTCAGGAAGGGTCAAACATTGTCATAAAGATTTGGGATGACGGCCGCGGGTTTGATGTAGACGCTATTCGTGACAAGACTGTGGAGAAAGGGCTGGTGACTCGACAAGAAGTGGATGCTATGCCTGATGCAGAAGTATACCGTTATATTTTCGCTGCAGGACTTTCGACAGCCAAACAGGTGACCGGCGTGTCCGGCCGCGGAGTTGGCATGGATGTTGTCCGTACCAATATCGAGAATCTCTCAGGAGCAATCGAGCTCGATAGTGTTAAAGGCCAAAGCACTACTATTACAATCAAGCTGCCTCTGACGCTGGCCATCATCCAGGGACTGCTTGTAGAAGCGGACGGAGATACATTTATTTTACCTCTGGCCTCTGTTCATGAAACGGTCAAGATGGCACAGTCGGAGATTTACTATATCAGCCAGCGTCCTGTTCTCAGGCTTCGAGATGAGATCATTCCAATAATCAACCTTGGCGGTATCCTCAACGGTACGGCTACGGGCTTCACGATGAGCGAAAAACCCTACATTGTTATTGTGGGAATGGCCGACAAAAAGCTTGGTATTATGATTGACCGCTTCCTGGGACAGGAAGAGGTCGTAATCAAATCCCTGGGCTCGTACCTTGGAGCCACCGACGGCGTTGCAGGCGCCACGATAATGGGCGACGGTCGCATTCGACTCATCATCGATCTGATCGGCCTCTTCCACCTGGCCAGGAAACTGATATGAGGTCGCTTCCAAATGGAGGGTAGGGGAGCCAGGAACAGCACCGAGAGCGTCAAGGTGCTGATAGTCGACGACTCTGCGTTCATGCGCAAAGCGCTGAGCATGATGTTGGAGTCAGACCCCGACATCAAGGTCATCGGGACCGCCCGGGATGGCGAAGAGGGCGTTGAAAAGGTCAAACGCCTCAAGCCCGACCTGGTCACAATGGACATTGAAATGCCGCGAATGGACGGTCTCGCCGCATTGCGTCGGATAATGAAAGAGAATCCCGTTCCGGTAATGATGATCTCGTCGCTTACAAGTGAAGGGGCTCAGGCGACACTGGACGCACTTGAAATTGGGGCCGTCGACTTCATTCCCAAACAGCTATCATACGTGAGCCTCGACATTGTAAAAATCAAGGATGAATTGCTGGCCAAGATAAAACATATAGCCCGCCGCCGCCATGTTCTTATGGCCCGATTGCGCTTCAAGTCAAGCAGGCAATTGGGGCACTCCTCCGAAAGCAGCGGCTCCCGGACGAGTGGAGGGCAAATTTCTAGTCCTGCCATCGTGAAAAAGCGCCATCATCAGGTTTCAATCATAGCAATTGGTTCATCAACCGGGGGCCCCCCTGCGCTTCAGGCGGTTATTCCCCGACTGCCGCGCAACCTGCCTGTTGGCATTGTCATAGCACAGCACATGCCACCGAAGTTTACTGCGTCACTGGCAGAACGGCTGGATCAATTGTCTGCGCTCACCGTGCGCGAGGCATCGGATGGCGATCCCGTTGAGGCAGGTGTCGTGTATATTGCACCGGGTGGATTTCAGATGACTGTGAAAAAGTATGGCGGGCGAGCGCGAGTTGTAGTGTCCACCGAACCAACCGAGGCCCTTTACAAGCCATGTGTCGACGTGCTGATG
The DNA here is from genome assembly GCA_046754125.1 of Candidatus Zixiibacteriota bacterium. Taxonomy (GTDB): domain Bacteria; phylum Zixibacteria; class MSB-5A5; order GN15; family FEB-12; genus JBHHVC01. The sequence continues at coordinate 6,237 of JBHHVC010000112.1, read as the reverse complement.
AACTCAGTTGCCGACCAGTATCTGGGGGCGACGATGGGGGTAATGCTGACCGGTATGGGCAACAATGGAGTCATCGGCGCAAAGAACCTCAAAGCTCGCGGTGGCGTATTGATCGCACAGGATGAAGCCACCTGTGTCGTGTATGGGATGCCCCGCGCCGTAGCAGAAGCGAAGCTTGTCGACCATATAGCCCCCATCGAGCAGATAGCGACAGAGGTTGTCAGTTTCTTCTAATCAAAGTTTTTGTTGAAATAATGCCGCAAGTCTCTATCCTCTTGCGGTAATGGAAGAGAAAAACCGCCTAAAGTTCCAGCTAGAACAGTCTGTGCCCGTTGATCAGGGGGAGAGCGACGATGTTGCTCGATTCGCAGAATCCTATGCTTCATTCAATCGAATTGTCAATTCGCTGCAGCGAAAGTATATTGAGTTGCGGGACGAATTCGATGTTGCAAACGAACAGCTTGCCGACGTAAATAGCAAACTGGCCGAGGCAAACGAAAGCCATCGCGCTGTCAACGAGTTCCTGAAGCAAATCCTCGGTTCCGTACGTGTGGGCGTTATTGCAGTTGATCGTCAGGGAAGAATCACGCATTTCAATCCGGCCGCTTCGCTCATCCTTGGAGTTCCCCAATCCGTTGCAACAGGAAAGCTCTATCGCGATGTTATTCCTGCGGGTAAGCCTTTTGAGGCAAATGCCCTGCGGACAGCTGAAAGCGGCCGCGTCGTCGACTCTACGGAGAAGCGATTGGAACTTTCGGATGGCGCCCGCTTGCAGCTATCGGTTTCTACCTCCGTGCTCGAGAATGGTGTTGGAGAACGCACAGGCGCGGTGGAAGTGTTCCACGATCTGACGGCAATCAAGAAAATGGAACAGGAACTGGCACGATTGAATACACTGGCTGCTCTGGGTGAAATGGCTGCGACCGTGGCCCATCAAGTGCGCAATCCACTGGCAGGGATATCAGGTTTTGCGGCTCTACTGGAACGCGACATGGACGACGACGACCCACGCCGCAAACTCGTTGAGAAGATACTTCGTGGCACAGAGAATCTCAATCAAACAGTATCCACACTATTGGACTACACTCGGTCTGAGGAAGCGAACAAGACTCAAGGTGAATTTGGTGAATTTCTGCGGCAAACAGTTGACCAGTTTCGGCTGGATAATGCCGGCCGCCTGTCGCGAATGCAAATAATACTCAACGACTGTCCAACTCCCCATCCGCAAGAGTTGGCGCTGATGTTCGACCATATTTTGCTTCGCCAAGTGATGTTCAACGTCTTTTCAAATGCTGTTGAAGCCTGCGACGGCTCCGGAACAATTCATCTGTCGGTCCGCAAGCTTCCCAGACAGGCGGCCTTGTCGCGATATGCCGACCGAATGATTCTCGGCATCGACGAGACTGTGCTCGAAACGACGGTGAGCGATACCGGTCCCGGTTTCGAACAGAGAAGCCTCGAGCAAGTCTTTGCGCCGTTTTACACTACCCGGCAGGGGGGAAGCGGCTTGGGGCTGGCGGTGGCATGGAAGATCATGAAAGCGCATAACGGAGAGATACTTGCACATAACGGTGAAGACGCTGGAGCCGTAATATCTATCCTGTTACCGGTAAAGGTAACCGAGACACATAGGGAGCATTCGGCATGAAGTTTTCAGTCCTGATAGTCGATGACGACAGGCTCGTAAATGATTTTCTTGTAGAAACGTTGTCCCGTTCGAAGTGGGACTGTCGTGCCGTCTATTCCGGCGAAGAGGCGGTACTTCAATTCAAAGAGAGAACCTACGACATCGTGCTGCTCGACCTTAAAATGCGGGAGATGGACGGAGTCTCCACACTCCGACATATCAAAAAGGTATCCCCTGCAACCGAAGTTGTCATAATGACCGCCTATGGCACAGTCAAGACAGCGGTGGAAACGATCAAGCACGGCGCTTACGATTTCCTTCTTAAGCCCGTTTCCCCCGAGACGATAGAGAATACTATAGACCGCGTGTCGGAAATAATACGCTTGCGCACGGAGAACGCGATGCTAAAGCAGGACCTCGCACACCGCTTTCAAAACATGATCGGGAAGAGCAGGTTGATGAAAGGGGTTTTCGACATGGTCCAATCGGTGGCCAACGCCCGTTCAACGGTTATGATCACCGGCGGTTCCGGCACTGGCAAGGAGATGGTAGCAAGAGCGCTCCATTATGCGTCCAACCGGACCAACGGCCCCTTTGTCAAACTTAACTGCGCGGCACTACCGGAAAGTCTTGTCGAGGCTGAGTTGTTTGGTTACGAAAAAGGTGCATTCACCGATGCCAAGAAAACCAACCGAGGGCGATTTGAACTGGCCGATGGCGGCACGCTGCTGCTCGATGAAATATCAGAAATGCCTCTGAACCTGCAATCAAAACTGCTTCGGGTCATTCAGGAGAGAGAGTTTGAGCGGATCGGTTCATCGAATACTATAGCGGTCGATGTCCGCATAATCGCGACATCAAATCGGAATCTCAAAGAGTATATTGCCGAGGGGAGATTTCGCGAGGACCTCTTTTATCGGCTCAATGTCATCCCGATCCATCTCTCGCCTCTGGAAGACCGAAGGGAAGATGTGCCTTTGTTGGTAGAGCACTTCATCGAAAAATACAACCTCGAGAACGGCAAATCTTTGAGGGGTATCGATCATTCCGCGATGAGGCTGCTGATGAGCTACCACTGGCCGGGAAATGTTCGTGAACTGGAAAACCTGATTGAGAGAGCGGTGGTCACATCGACTGCGGAGACCCTGACTGAGGATGATTTCCCCACTGAACTAGCTCTCGGTCGAATAGGTGAAGGACTTCCGGAATTGCGGATACCGATGAGCCTTGAGGAAGGAAACAGGTATCTCATATTGAAGACTCTTGAAAAGTGCAATGGCAACAAGACTCGAGCTGCCGAGATTCTCGGTGTCACTACTCGCACAATCCGCAATAAATTGTCTGACTACAAGATGGACATGGCTGAGAATTAGCGTAGATCCGGCCATACCGGTCAGTGATCCGGCTCCCCCTGCTACGCCGACCGCCAGCCATCAAGGCGCGGTTTTCACGATTTCAAGATCATTTTTTGCACAGTAGCCCCTATTCTCCGGGCCACTTTCTGCCGATACCTTCAATGATCCGGCAGGTGAAGTGTGCCGAAGCGCGCCGATTATGGTGTGCCTGATCAGATTTTGAACAATGGATCTTGCAACTATCATAGGAATGCTGGTGGCGGTGGGAGCTGTCGGGGGTGCATATGTCCTGGAAGGGGGGACGATCGATTCTGTCTTTCTCCTGGCTCCCATTCTCATAGTCGTCGGCGGTACTCTCGGCGCCACAACGGTTACAACCTCGATGGCAACGGTGAGGCTGGTGCCGACCTATATTCGGCTGGCTGCCTTTGGCCGCCGTTTCAACTACAGCCTGGCCATTGAGCAGGTTGTCGCATTGGCAGAGAAGGCGAGGCGAGAAGGCATCCTTGGTCTTGAAGCCAATCTCAAACAAGTGTCAGATCCATTTTTTCGCAAAGCGGTTCGGCTGATAGTTGATGGAACCGAAACGACGGTCCTAAGAGAGATATTGGAAACCGAAATAGCCTACGCTGAAGAGCGACACAAACGAGGGATCGCTTTCTTCCATAAGGCCGGGGGCTTCGCTCCGACGATGGGCATCCTGGGCACAGTGCTTGGTCTTGTTCATACGTTGGGCAACACCTCCGACGCATCAAAGATGGCCTCGGCAATAGCTGCAGCATTCATCGCGACACTCTGGGGAGTTGGGCTGGCCAATCTGTTCTTTCTGCCCATAGCCGACAAACTGCGCATGCGAAATGAAGAAGAAATAGCGTACCTCGAGCTGATAATGGAAGGCGTGATAGCACTTCAATCAGGGGAAAACCCACGCAGTATTCGCACACGCCTGCAATCGTTTGTCGCACCACGGCTGCGCGCTATGGATGAATAGTCATGGCTCGCCGTCGCCGTAATTCACAGACCCATGACGACACAGAGCGCTGGCTGTTGACCTACGCCGACCTCATTACTCTCCTGCTCGCCTTTTTTGTGGTAATGTATTCCATGTCGCAGGTTGACGCCAAGAGATTCGGCAAGATGGCACAAGCCCTCAACGGTATTCTAAAAGGTGGTGATCAGATGATTGCCAAGTACACAGAGGAAACGCCGCCCCAGGGGCACGGTCTCTTGAAGTTAGGTAATCTTCACCTTGTCCAGACTCAGATCAAGGAGCGGTTCAAGCGACTTGATCGCGAAAGCGAAGTCAAGACAGAGATTACCGAGCGCGGCCTGGTCGTACATATTATGGAGTCCGCCTTGTTCGCTCCATCATCGGCAAACCTTAAGCCTCGTGCCATGGAGATTCTGGACATCATTTCCGGTAAAATGATCGGTCTGCCCAATCATATCCGTGTCGAAGGGCACACAGATGATAGAGCCATCCATACAGCGCAGTATCCCTCAAATTGGGAACTGTCATCGGCAAGGGCGACCGAGGTCGTTCGGTACTATGTGACCAACCACAATATCCCTGCCAGCCGGATTTCTGCACTTGGCTATGGCGAGTACCGGCCTATCAAACCGAACAACTCGATCGAGAACCGAGCCGCCAACAGGCGAGTGGACATAGTTATTCTTACGATGGAATTGACTCTCACCGAGCCGCCTTCCGACCTCTATGGCAATGCCGAGAACCAGTAATATCTTCATACTCTACCGGTCAATTGTTTCCGTCTAGCAGACCGCTGTTCTGCCACCCGATGTCCGGCCATGTGCTCAAGCTCTTGTCCAACAACGTAATGTGATGGCACCGCCCGTTCGGCATCCGGATTGCAATACACCCAGCGAGAAGAAGTAAGGATTATGCGTTAATGACGAACAAACTTACACAGACGGTCTTCGATGGTGTTGGCGTAAACAGCGTCAAGAAATACCTCGACTTGGCCGCGGTCCAACACCGTTTAGTGAGTCGCAACGTGGCCAACGTCTCAACTCCTGGCTACAAGAGCCGCAATATCGATTTTCAGTCGGAATTCAATAGGGCGAACGGCAAGACAACGCGCCTCGAAGGAGTGACGACAAATCCAAAGCACATTCCCACGGGCCATCATCCCAAGCGAGGTCCGAAAGTCAATGTGGCTAAAGTCGTGGATGGTGACATGAACTCAGTCGATATCGACAGGGAGATTTCGAACATGGCCCAAAATGAGCTTCTCTATACAATTGGCGCCCAAATGCTCAAGGGAAAGTTCGACAGCCTTCGAAAGGCCATAACGAGCAAGTAGTGGAAAGATGATATGAGCGGCATTCTTGGTTCCATAGGTATTTCAGCAAAAGGGCTTTCAGTCCAGCGTCAAAGGATGAACACAGTATCACAAAACATCGCCAACGCCGAGACAACCGAGACCAAAGAAGGCGGTCCCTATCAGCGGCAGCGAGTACTCGTTTCAGAAGACCGACAGCGGACGCAGTTCGGATCTCTTATGAAGCGAGCAGGGGCTAAACTAGCCAGGACAAATGCACAGCACTTAACCGGAAGAGTGCGGCGACAAATGCAATCTGCCGAGAGTTCGGCGGTCAAGATGGAAGTGGTCGACGATTCCGATTCTTCATTCAGGCTTGTTCATGATCCTTCGCACCCCAGCGCTGACGAAAAAGGGTTCGTGAAAGTCCCGGATATTGAGATTGTAAATGAAATGGTCGATATGATGGCGGCAACTCGTGCATACGAGGCCAACACCGTAGCGATATCTGCTGCAAAAAAGATGGCAGAAGATGCCCTGGATATCTGATTGAATAGGAGCGACATATGAAGATCAACCCGGTAGGCATACAATCATATCAGCAACTGATTGGACAAAAGCGTGCCACAGAGCAGCCGAGAGAGCAGACAGCACAGAATGAGGTCGCGCGTGATCTCTCGATTTCGCCACAAGAACAGGCATCACGGGTAGCTGTCAAGGCGCCGTCCCGGACCTATGCAGAGTTCCTGAGTACTGAAGAGCGTCGAGCGCTGGAAATACTCTTTGACAAGTTTCAGGATTCCGGACGATTCGGGCCCGGATATGCCCGTGGCGGTGCCACTGAAAACGACAGGGAACGGCTTGGAACGATTCTGGACGTGAAGGCATAACAGATGGCTGGCAACATTGGGCAAATAGGACGTCTTATTCCCCAGCCGCTCCCGACCCCGAAGGCGGCTGATGTTGCCCCTGG
>JBHHVC010000111.1:0-8759 GCA_046754125.1 Candidatus Zixiibacteriota bacterium | reverse complement strand
CCCGCTTTATTATATCTATTCGCATAGCAATCAGTCGCTATGACTCGTCTCTTAAGAGCGCTTGACCGACGGCACAGCATTGGCCTATAATTGATAGAACTATCTGGGTTCGGCAAAAGATATATAGCATGACAATGACTCGGCCAATAATAGCGATTTGTCTCACCTTGATCGTCGTTATCAACTCCTGTGGCGACGATTCACAAACTGGCCGCGGAGGCGGAAAGATCGACGTCAGTTTCTCGAACGCCATCGGCATGCTCTGGAAATACCGGGTTTTGGCTGGCAGTATCTTCACTTCAGGGGGGACACGTTGGAAATCTCTGACGACACAGTTGAACTACCGGCCAACGAGAGGATAGTTTTTCCGCTTGGGTTGGGAAGTCGTTGGGCAGGGCCGACAACCGCAGACTGAGTGCATGGTGGACATGTCGAAAGGCTTATGGAGACAGCTGCGTATGGCTACGAGCACGGCACCAGTATCGGTGGAACCCCGAAAAGCCAGTCGACAATAAAAGTCAGGTCGACAATGTCGGCCACAGCGCCGTCACCGTTTACATCAGCATCGTCTGGGCAGGGCATGGTACAACCCGAACCAAAGAGAAAGTCTACAACACAGGTTATATCAAGTTCACTTCCGTCAGAGTTGACGTCGCCGCGGGTGCCGTAGCCATCGCAGCAATCATCGCCGTTTGTACACACGTTATACGCTACGTGGCCGTTGTACCAGGCCACCGCCATGTCGGAAGCTGTCTTGAAGTCAGCCTCAGTGCCGTTTTCTTGTGTGACAAGAGCCAAATAGTAAGTAAGGGTGTCGCCGTAGTTGAGTGTCTTCTCGGCTGAGTAGGTCATCACCATGTGAAGATCGACCAACTGCGAATCCGGATGAGTTGAGCTAAATGTCGTCCAGCCCGGTTTATTAATCATATTGTCATAAAGCTCGGTCTCTGAGAATCCGTCGTTAGGGTAGACATAGGTTGCGTTGTCCAAAGTATATGCGCCGTACGGAAACGTAGCCTCACTCCCGTCTGCTTCAACTGACTTGATGAAGCGGACACCGCCAAAGCGCGCGTCGTTCTCCTGACACTCTGTTGTGTCGTCCTGGTTGTACTCGCCACCCTGCTGCCAGATCAGGTTTTTTACTGGATCGAAACCGGAAGCATTGTCAACGCCGGTGTCAGCGGGAATGTCCCAGTCCCAAGCCTCACCGATAGTTACAACTTTGGCGGGCTGAGGAGTGGCAGGATAGTGATATATTTTCAGGCACTGAATGATGAAGATATCGCTATCCGGATCGTAGGGAGCAAACCAGTACTTCTCGATGCATAGCGCCGTATCTCTCGTGATAAAGCGTGCGCGGAAGATCTCTGCATCGCACGTATCCATACGCATGTGGGAAATAGGAATAAAACCGTTGGTGTCAAGGTATGAACTGCCGAAGATCGACCAGTTAAACTGAGTGTCGACGCCACCTTCGATCCAGCCGATAACCGGTGAACCATCATACAGGTAGACAGTCGCATTGGTATCGCAGTCACCGCCAATGTCAACATAATCCATATTCACTTTTCCGGCGCCCTGTTTACCCATGTTACCCGTTTTTGACACTATCAGACCAAGCCTATCGGTAGAAACGGTATCCCACTCCGGCGCGACCAATGTGTCGGCCACCCAGTACTCAATCTCCATTGTATCAGGAGAACTCTGAGCATTACTTGTGAACACAACAAGACCGTGCAGGTAGACAATTGTGCCCGGAATATTAACTACACCGCCCGTATTCATTGTTATGGTTCCGTTAACGGTGTTGTTGAAACCTGAACTGACCGTTCCATTGAAACCGACTAGTCCGAGCCAGCCAGAACCTGTCAGTTCAATTATCGAAGTCGAGTAGACAATACCTACATTGCCGGTGTTTTCAATCGTAAGCATCGTATCGATCTCTACGCCATGCTTACCCCAGGCCGGGTAGCCGATCACATTGGGAGTCAGGCTGAGTTCCGGATTTGGATCCGGCTCGACACAGGCCAGACGGAACCACTTAAGGGAAGCATTTTGCCAGGTACCTTCGTCCGACACAATACCACCGGGGTCAGGGTCCTGAATGTATTGAACGTCAAGGTAGTAATCGCCACTGTATGAACCTGAGGGATCGACTGTTTCCGCGTTAGACCAATCATCACTAGCAAGATTGAGCCGACCGTTTGGAGCCATAGAAGAGTAGTGCTCCGAACCACACTCGCCACCGGTGCCCGATGCCGAATCGCAGCCGGGACGGTAGCTGTTGGTCAGGTTGCGCGACTGATCCCAGGTAACACCCTGGTCACCTGAAACCGTGATCCAGAGTTCACTATTGGCCGAACCGACCGGGTCGCCGTCGTCGGCACGAGCGGCGCAGTCGTCGCCTATTCCCGTACCGCCCACGTCGTTAAACATACTAAACAGCGCGTAGAGCTTGCCATCGCATTCGGACAAAGTCATCTTCGACAGGTTCATCTGCCATGAGCCACCGTTACACTTGGTCTGATCCCAGTCGGCATCGTGGGCCACGCGAGGCGCCTCGCCTAATCCATTGACAAATTCCGAAGTATGGAAAAGCTTACATGCAAGGCGACCGGCCGCTCCACCAGTGTTGGCATCGGCAGGCCATACGCGGCCACTGTATAAGAGGTGCCATGTGTCGTCGGAGGTCAGAAGTACAGACAGATCGGTATACGGACGAAAGCCAGCCTCGCCGTCGACGTTCTTGGTCACATTGATGCGCGGCAGCCAGCTCTGTCCCTGGTCGAGAGATACCTGCACATAGGCATCGTTGTCCAACTGAACAAATGTCGCGCCGTCGTTGTTGGAGCAGGTATCGCAGTCGCCCGGCTTGGGGAGATTTGCAACCCAGCCAAGAACGACCTTGTCGCTTATTTTGGATGCATAAAGGTCCTGCGCCAGATCGTAGACCGTATCGATGATATACGGAATGGCATCCCATTCCCCGGTTTCGTCAGTGCCAACCTTGCGGAAGTAGTAGATCGGCTGCGGATCCCCGGCACCCGGGTTGGAAACCTGCGCGATCACGTGAGTTACATTGGCAGTACCCTCCTGGTACATCGACGCAGGCCAGATTGTTGACTGTCCGACGGCTCCACCCGCCTCGGCGACCGAATCAGGAATGCGCGACTGGGAGAACGAGGCAAAAGCCGGCGCGAAGTCCCAGTAGCAATGTACTTGGTTCCCTCCGCCAGTGTTGTTATGACCGCTGAGATAGGCGCGGTTGTCACTGGTGACATCAGCTACGCAGTAACCGGCATATTCACTGATGGGCTGAACGGGCTTCGACAAAGTAAATGTGCCGCTCAGAGCGTCATAGGCCGAGTACATGAAGGTGCGGTCGTCAAAATCCGGTGCAGGCAGGTGCATCCACACGCTGTGGACCATCGGATTCGGCGTGCCGCCATTATCGTGCTCGCCGATGGCGATCATCCGCCGCATCGACCCGTTGCGCTGTTTATCATACCATGTCGTTCCCATTTCCATGCCCGGACCCGGCCCGGGAGGGGAAGCGAGCGACATAGGAGGGGCACTGCCCTTTTGCTTCAGATTAGCCTCGTACGCGCCACCCGAGAATGGAATCGCATAGGTCACCGCCTTGTTAATCAGCGGATTCACCGGCCGCCGAGCCACCTGCTCTTTGGCTGCAAATGCTGACCCTGCCAGGAAGGCCATAATCAACAAGGAGAACATCAGAATGAGACTAAGCATGATTGATGCACTAACAATGCGTTTCATGTTCCCTCCGCATGAAGATGCTCGTACCGTTCACAAGTGAGGGTATATCGATTGCTTCATTGTGGCGTCAACACAATCCTGTTGAGGTGCAGGACTTCGCACTGGTAGCATACATTATGTGGACTTTTGTGTCAAGAAAAAAACTAGCCCTGTGTCCGCGCTCTATTGTTCTCTGGCTCGTTCACCGGATGGTTTTCTCACTGACACAAACCGCCGACACAGGTAACAAGTCAACCTATGGATTGATATCAAGAAAGAGTTCAGCGGCAGCTTTCTCTTGCGTTCTCGGAGCCTATCCTGTAGTATTAGCGGTGAGTGTGGTGGCCCACAGCCTCCTTGCTGTGGGATCAAGCGGTGCTGAACATGCAGCTTAGTTTACATATCATATACAGGTAGCAATTGAAATGAGGCAAAATATGAAAGTTCTGGCTACTTTACTGTCGGTCTTGTTGCTGGCAACACTTATCGGGTGTGGTGAGCAATCGGCGAAGCCGGTTGGATCGAACTCTCAGAATACGCAAACATCCACATTGCCGGATGAAGCAATGGACATGCTCGCTCAACTCGACATGAATCCGGAGTCTTTGCTTTCTTTCGCTCCGGCGAGCGGAAACCCCGCAAGTCCCGACACAGGATTCGACGTGTATGCCGTCACCTACCTCTGGGGCGCTATCAATCCGGGTGGTCCTTCGAATCCGATTGACTGGTCCGGTACGTTGTCTGTAAACGGCGTTGCCATCATTGAGCCGCGCCATGCGATAGACTTCGAGCCGGGAGAGGATTCGATTCTTGAGGACAGTATCCCTTATCTGGCTGAGTGGGTCTCAATCACCGATCAGGATGTTGACGGAATCATGTTCATTGTCCGGCACCAGCGGGGAGTTGTGTACTTTACTCAGCCTTTAGTGACATTCGCTACCGCGCCGATAACGATCGAGCTCGACTTCTCCCAATTGGAAAACTTCGCCGGTTTCTTTCCAACCGGTCCCAATAGCGGCGTAGTTGTAGCCTCGCATAGAATACGGCCTCCCCACTGCCCCACCGGGCGTTTGGCAGGCCAGTGGGTATTGGACAGCGCCTTTGCCAACCACGGTCATTTCGAAGGGGTTTGGATGGATCACGGCAACCAGCCGATCGGATTGATGAACGGCATGTTCTGGACCGATTCATTGGGGCACGGCCGTTTTGGCGGTGAGGTTTCCGGAATCGACACCGATGAAGTAATTGCTGAATTACATGGAGTCTGGTACTTCGACGATATGCGTCTCTGTCCGATTTGCGGTACCGGTCATGGTATGTTTCACGGACAGTTCCTCAATCTGGCCGACAGCTCTCACGGTATGCTGCATGGAACCTTCGGTGACTACTCCCTGCCGCCAAGTCAGCCGAACATGCCGCTTCATGGATTCTGGCACCAGAGCTGTGCAGGGGTCGCCATTGATTTGCACCCGGCCGATGATTAACAGCTAACAGTCTGCCCTGTTCGTTCGGGCAGGCGTGATTTTTTGCATGAAACTAAGGGGCCACCATTGCGGTGGCCCCTTTATGCAAGGAGATAAGTCGTTCTCTGTTACGGTGTCAGGTATTCGGGCGAACGGGGTATTTCGATGGCCGCCTTGATCGACGGCGATTTTTCTTTGGTGGCGAGTATCGATTGCACTACCCTTTCAAAACCGATACCGCATCCTGACGACTGGCCCGGTCCGTGCTCAAGCACCTCAAAGTACCATTCAAACTGAGCGGGATCGACACCCCTTTCAACCAGGTGATCGTACATATATGATTCTTCGAATTGCTTCTTGCACAACTCAGCTGATCCTTCCCGCACGGCGCCGCCGACCGACTCGCCGACATTCGGCAACAGGAGGTCGCAACAAAGGGTGACGTCGCCGGATCGTTTCATCGAAAAGAACTTGATGACGCCCCCTTCTTTTGGCTTTGGGTTTGCCGGGTAGTGCGTAACGAAGGTAGGCAGGTTGTTCAACAACCGACACAGAGCCAGTTCTTCGGCGCTGCCAAGATCGTCGCCGTATTCGACTCTGGCCCCGTTGTTCTGTAAGAGGGCTATCGCCTCGGCGTAGGTGACGCGGTTGAATGGGTGCGTAGTATAGTTAATCAGGCTCTCGCTGGGAATGAGTTTGTGCGCCGCTTCATACATCGCCTGAACAAGGTCCATAAGACCATTCAGCTCGAAGTCGCGTCCCTCGAATTCAATCAGGGTAAATTCGCACAGGTGGCGGTCAGTGACTTTGCGCTCCTGCCGAAAGGAAGGACCGATTGTGTACACGCGATTGTGGGCCATCGTGAACGCCTCAAGATACAACTGTCCCGTCTGCCTGAGGAACATATCCAGTTCGGCCCCTTTCTCGTTGTACATTGATACCGACATGGCGTTGGGAAACCACTCACAGGAGCCGGTGGCCCCGGTAATGTGGGGGACATTGATCTCCATAAAGGAATTGACTTCAAACCACTTTCGGGCCGCTTTGAAAAGCTCCGAACGAAGGACAGTGGTTTTGGAGAAGTCCCCGTTAACAACTTCAAGATGACGCATAAAAGCCTCCTTGCAAAAAACAGCTCAAAAAAAAGCCGACCACTTGAAATGGCCGGTGACCGTTTACCAATAGAACAACAACCCGATGTAGTCGGGTCGCTGAACAAACCTGTTGATTGTCTGTGTCAATCGCTTTCCTTAGCCGTCCGTATCTCAGCATTCGCTGTTCGCTCTCGGTGGGCAAGCTCGCCTTCGGGTCGACTTACTCTGGGGCCGGGCACGACAATGCTGCCTCACCGATTGCCAAGTGATATTACTGTCTTTGAAAGCTGAATGTTATAGGCAGTGTGACCCAATGTCAATCAAAAAGTTAGGGGAATCAAAAAAATGTTTGGGGTTGTTTCATGTTGTGGCATAGCCAGTTATAGCGGTAATCTCGAACTGATCGGTCATGTCCTGCCAAAAAACCGGAATTGACAATTTGGACCATTTTGGGTACAATTACTTATCACATTCCAAATTCCTGACTGTCTGAGGCCCGGCCGTGCATAAACGCTCAATCACTTTCCTGCTGCTGGTCATCTCTTGCTGCCCGGCCATAGCGACGGCGCAGGGATCACTTATCCGTAAAGGAGAGTCAGCAACCTTTGGCAATCTCGGTGTTGTTGTCAGCGAAGATGTCGCTGCTGGGTCGGCGGGGTTTAGTGTTTCCCTTGCGGGCAAATCTGATTTCGGCTTTGCCATTACGAGAGCAATAGGCAGCAGAAACGCAGAGGGCTGGGCAATGTCACAATCATTGGATGGCTATGTGTATCGGAAGGAGACGGAGCACAGTGAGTTTGGAATCGTTTTAACCGAATCCGCCTCGCTGGCCTGGGGCAGGAATCGTTGAGAGAATGCTGTTCTTGGCGGTGCCGGACTTTTCGTCACACGGTTTGTCTCGCGCAGTACGGGGATACTGGCCTTCTGGTCCGGCGGTCTGGCCAACATCTCGACCATCGACGGACTGCAATCGTACATCAGCGGTGGTCTCTCGCTATTTTCGCAATCCGGCCAAGAGCGAGTTATTGGTACCAGTCTGGGTGTTGTACACGTATTTGGCGGTAGAGAAAAAGTAACAGAAGTAGGGATATCTGTGTCCTTTGGCTGGCTAGTCAATGAACGTGAGCGCCAAGTGGCGCCGCCGGAAGAATGGCGATTCGAGGATTGAGACCAGTTCCGGCGGGGCCGCCGGACCGATGCCCCTGATTCCGACATCCCGTGTATGAAATCTGTGTCGTCGATGTTGCCAGAGAGCCAACTTGCAAGTCTGCTCCTGTATTTGCGTGGGCCATTCGATGTTGACAAAACAGCTATTGTCGCTTAACTTCCAATTATAGCGCTGTAATGACTTTACTACCCGTACTCGTCGGACAGGTGAGAATGATAGCTGAAATCTGTAAATATAGAATGTCGTTATGGGTTTGTCTGTTGACAGGACTGGTTATCGTGAGCCATGCCAATGCACAGGAACGGATGCGTTCGCTTGTCGCAGGCGACACGACATTCCTGCTTTGTGATACGGCGATTCTCCAATTAGCAAGTATGGGCGGAACCGATTGCTGGGGCTGGAGCGCATCTGACGGTACCGACTACGCCGTTATGGGTACTCAAAACGGCCTGTCTTTCGTTAGCCTGGCGACAATGTCTGTTGTCGACCAGATTGCCGGGCCGGAGTCCGGCTGTAGCAATTCGTTCTGGCGCGATATGGTTACCTACGGTCACTACCTCTATTGTGTAAGCGAATGCAGCGGAACGAATCAGGGGTTAATGGTAATCAACCTTCAATATCTGCCCGATAGTGCGCATCTGATCCGCACAATCAATATCGACCCGTTTGGTGATGCCTGGTCGCACAACATGGCTATCGATACCGTAAAGGGATACGCTTACCTTGAGGGAAACTGGTGGGCCGGATCATCGGTGCAGATTATGAACCTGGCCAATCCGGAGAGTCCGGTATGGGTGAACGAATTCGGTATCGGTAACGGCGGTATTCATGATATCTATGTGATGAACGACACGGCCTACATCGCCGAGGGGAGCAACGGATCGTTTTCCATCTACGACCTTACAAATAAGACTAGTCCACAGTTGCTGGCACGGGTGACGATTCCGAATCCGGGTTATGTTCACAACATCTGGCCAACCGACGATCGACGCCACGTTGTTACCACTGAGGAGACGGCATTTCATACGGTCAAGATCTGGAATATCGAGAACCTGGCCAATATCCAGCTGTCCGGAGAATACCTTGCGCCGAACAACCTTGCGCACAATGTGCACGTTGTCGGTAACTCGACAATGTTCATTTCGCACTACCAATCCGGAGTGGCCTGGGTAGATATTTCTGATCCGAGCAACCCACGCGAGTTGGTCGTATACGATACATGGGTGGATGAAGACCCGGATTTCTTTGGCTGCTGGGGCGTCTTTCCGCACACGC
>JBHHVC010000110.1:0-8843 GCA_046754125.1 Candidatus Zixiibacteriota bacterium | reverse complement strand
CATCGGTGCGCCTCCTGTCCGTCGGGAAGATCTTCCAGCAGACTGTACGCTGTGTAGCATGCTGCCTGGTCGGGTACGCCGATTATGTTCAGACCCTGCTCAAGGTCGGTGCATTGATGCACGGGGGGGACAATTCCAGTAATATCGAGTGTCCCGGGTCCGGTCACGCGGGCAAAAAAGCCATCGACAGTTCCCAGATCGTGATCCTCTCCGACAATACCGCCACCCGGAATTGCTGCCGCCTGCAGCCAGCGCTGGCCGGGCCGATCCCAGTAGTTCATTTCAGTAGCGCCGGATATTTCCGGCATAAGGCTGAACGTAGTCATTTCCAACAGCGGCTTCAGTGGATCGTGAAGAACTACTGGCAGAGCCATGAGATTCAATCCTGTGCAGTAGGGAAGCGATCTCGCTACCACCTGCGGGCCAACAATCAGGTCTCTCGACTGGCAGTTGTTCTCTTCGTTGCTTTCGCGAATGTAGTTGGGCAGGTCGGTGCAGACCCAGATTTCGTGCCAAGCTTCTTCTGTGAAGAAGTTCCCCATGTTGAGATCTACCGGTGCCTCGCCGCCTGCTGGTATGAGAGAAATACCGAAGGAAAAGAACGACGTACCGCCGGAATCAGGATGGCCAATAAAGAGCTCAACTTCTACATTTGTTGCCTCGACCTCACCAACGTTCTTAATGACCACTGCAATGAGCAACTGATCATCAACTCCCGGCGCGGGCGGGTCGAAAGCGATGCCGTCACCATCGATGTATAGATCGGGTGGCAAGCTGACATGGACATTCCGACTGGAAATGTTATTGAACTCTAAAGGCTCGACAATGAGGTCTAGTGGATCAGCGATGACATAAATCGAGTGGTCTCCACCCAATCCGAATGTATCCCAACTTTGCTGCACCACACTCTGGCTTCCACCTGCAATGGTTGTAATCGTATGGTCTGCTCCAATCTGCACACCGCCACTGTCCGGATGGCCGTCGAAGAATTGTACGACGACGTTGTTTACAGCAGTGACACCGTCATTGCGTATGGTAGCAGAGATGGTCACTTGATCTGAATCGACCGGCGCTGCCGGAGCGAAGTTGATGAAGGCGTTCGGCACTGCGATGTCGGGACCGACGTTGAACAATCCTTCTATCGCAATCGCCGTGCTGTAAACATCGCCACCCCAGCTTCCATCGGGCATTTGCGAAGAAGTAAGATAAGTCATGGCGTTTCCGACTGCCGACGACAACGGATTGACCTGTGCAATTGCTGCAAGAGCCAGCCCGGTTTCGTAGGGGTTGCTGGTACCGCCGGTGCCGAAGCCTCCGTCGGGATTGGCTTGTGCTATCAGCCAGTCGACAGCGTTTTGCAGCTGAGTCGAAACCGAAAACAGATTCTCAACTAGTTTGAGGGCCAACGCAGCCTGAGCGGTATAGTACACTCGGCTGGAATCACCCTGCGCAAAACCGAATCCACCGTCTGGGTTCTGCTGGGACAACAAACCAGATACGCCAGCTCCCACAGACGACATTGAGTCGGACTGCGCTTCCATAAGGGCTCGCATGGCAAGCGCCGTCTCGAGTACGTTCTTGCCATAATGCAAACCGTATCCCCAGCCACCGTCAAGATTCTGATTCCCAATCAGCGTATTGGCCAGATTGTCGAGGTCGCTATTAGTGCCGGAAGCCGTCAGCGCCAACAGTTGCCGCGCCAGATAATCGGACGAGGCAACAAGCTGCATCTCAAGCGCAGCCGATCCGTTAGCAATAGCCGCCGAGTCGCCACCCAACTTGCTCAGAATACGCAAAGCCGCTGAGGCATCGCGAAACTCTGTCTGACCGCCGACATTCCACAGCCCGGATGGATCCTGTGCACCAACAGTATAGTTGATTCCCTTTATGATGGCGCTGTCCTGCCCGTGCGCGCCGACAGTCATACACAACAGCACCAGAGCCGTCGATACGACAGTGGCCGCCACTCTGAGGAATTGTCTATGTCTGTACATCTGCTGCACTCCGGGTCTCATTGAATTGCCTTCATTCGGACCTTGCTACGGCGCCGGTTTGAAATTGCTCACTTCCGGTGAGGTGTTATCCACGACTACTTTACCTTCTTTGTCGTTGTTGGGTGAGGCGTCCTGGTTGTACCACGTACGGAGTCGCTTCAGCCACTTTTCGTTTGAGTTTACCGCTGCAGTTGCGTCGCCACCGAACCAGGGGTCGACACCGGGATCCCACCACTGGTGTGCGTTCCGTGGTATTGTCAGGACGTCATAATCACCGTCGTTTCGAGGATCGGTGTCCCAGATCAGATCATTTGCCCAGGGGACCGCTCCCACGGGGGTGAATCCGCCGAGACCGTTTTCTGCAAGCCCGGCAACAGCAGGCTTATAGAAAAGATTTTTTTGATCGGCGGCATCGGTGGACGATGCAGCAGCAATATTCAATTCCGCCTTGGTTGATTGCTGAATGTCGGCCACTACCTGTCCGCGCACAAAGGAGATTCCTCGTATTTTTTTGAAGTTACCATTCTGCTCGGGACCTACATCAGGTGGATCTGCAGGAGTAAAGCCAAGTACTTTGGATCGGGTATAGATGATTCCGTTAGCGGCCAGCGAATCCAACAAGGCGCGGGTTTGAGCAGATGTCTGCCCACGAAGGGCGGCGTAATTTGTCTTCAATTCCCTCCACGTGTCAGGTTTCGTGGTGGTAAGGACTTGAAGAAAGCCGGGGTGATCATTAGCCATTCGCAAAACCCGTGTGAAGGTCCCTTCGACGATCTCACCGTTGTTGTCAAAACCCGTGCCATCCTTCCCCCGCCAGGCCGCCCATCCAGGCATATTCGATTTTCCGTCTCCGCCGAACATGGCTATCGCTGATATATTTCCAAAGTACTGCGCCGAGCCTTCCTGCATGGCAAACCCTTCGCACGTCTCCTTGTTGGATGAATGCGGATTGCCGGAGCAGTTCGGTACAGGCCAGCGATTGCCGTATGCACGATATGCGAGCCAGTGAAACGATTCATGATGCATATCGGACCGCGATGCAGCTCCCCCGGCGCTGGGAGTAGCCCAGTCCTCAAAAGCGATGCTCATCACCAGTCCGGCCGTACTGGCGCCATTGCTCGTCCGACCTTCAGCCTTCAGATTCTCCGGCATCGTATAGCTGGGGTATTGACCTTTCAGATAGCGGAAAGCTGTGCATACGTTGGTAATGATATTGGCGCGCTTGGTCGAACAACGCAACGTGCCCAGGGCGGTTGTGCCACCAGGGATGTCGTCGTGAACAACGCCCTCAATGTTCTCGTCATGTATCGGATCGGAATCAGAATTGCTGAAACGAACTTCCACCTCGCGCCCACTCACTGCCGAACCGTAGTAGTCGAGATTGATATAGATATCAGGCGCCTCGAAGAAATCAACAAAGGTAGCGCTGAAATCGCCAGCAGCGTTTGTATACACGGTCTTCTCAACGTCATCAAAGCCTATATCCTCGTCCATTACAATCACGCGGATATGGCGGACAGGCTGATTACTGGAGGCTGTGTCGGTTCCTCCGAATGTCTGTATTTTTCCGGTAACAGTATACACCTGTGCTTCGGACACCCCGGCACAGAGAACAGAAACCGCTATGGCCAGCAGGAGGAACACTCTGTTGATTATACGGCTACCCATGTCATTCACCTCAATCGTTCGGCACCAAAACTATCCAGCTGTCAGCACCGTCACGTTGCAACCGCAAGTGCTTATTGATAGTGCGTACCGCACTCTTTCCATTAGTCTCAATCACCTGCAATTCGATTCCCCTCAGAGATACGCTGAACAGTCCGGCCTTACGGTCGACAAAGGTGGCGATGAGAGTCGATTCGGAAGGGTCAGAAATCACTGCGCTTGCAATCGACTCAACCCCCGCCTCCCGACAGTCCTCATCAAATCGAGCAATCAAGCCGGAACCGCTTTTGACCTGCTTTCCACACACAGATGCCAAGCGGGCACCATCCTTGGCAACAAGGGCTGCGAAGTATTCACGCGCCGCTGCAACGATGGCTTTCGCTTCGTCCGGTTCCAAGGTATAACGAGGAGCTTCTTCATCAATAATCTGTGCAGATGCTTGCAGGAGTGCATCAACACTGGACTTACCGGATGTTTGCAATTCGGGACCAAAATCGGAGAAGATTCGATCCAATTCGCTGCGCGAACTCTGCACCTCCAGTGCCTTAATAAACTGTCCGGCGGAGTAGCCTACTTCATGCTGGATAAATGCCTTCTGATTCGCGGGGTTGTCGGAGAGAGAAGCGTAGCTATCCCGACAGGAATAAAGTTGCTGCTTGACCTTGTCAATGAACTCCTTATCGGCGGCAAGACGGTCGGCAGCATCAAGATTATTTTCATATCGCAGCATTGACTTTATGGTACCAAGAAGCCTGATAAGACTGCCGGCGCGATCGACATCACCATGATCGAAAGTCAGTTCGTTCGCGAACATGTCCAGGTACTTATCCGCCAGGTTGCGAGCCAGGTCGAGTTCACCGGCTTGGTAGGCATCGATCATGTCCTGATAGATTACATCCGTTTCTGCGTGTACGATGCTCGCCAATACCATCGTGACGACAGTCGCGACCAAACACATCCTTGTGAGAAATGACTTGAAATGTCTCATTTTAGCCTCAAATCGAATTCGTATTCCTGCACCCCCGGCGTGCCGCCATCCTTGTCGGCAAAATTACCTACTTCATCGCGGAGGTCCCGGAATACTGCCTTGTAGTTTCCGTCGGCAAGCGAGTTAAGTAAGGGCTGGTCGACTTTTATCTTTGCCTTGAAATCATTCGTAAATGTGGCGGAAATAGATGCTGCCCCACTATACGTCAGGACCGGTGACCCGGACAGTTCCATGACAAGCTTGAAGGCATCGAGCATATCCTTTATACCCGCCTGATCAGTCAGGGTAACACCACCACCTGCAGTCCCAAGCTTGTCTTCAATTTCCGCCTCGATTACAAGTTTGGTGTTTACTGTCTTGGGATTCGAGGGACAATCCTGGCCTCCCTTTTTGCCGATGATCTTGATTTCATAGTCAGAGTTGTTGGGGTTGGCGTAAGGGAACGGTGCAGCGCCCTGATTCCATTTCGCTTTTGGCCAGGTTTCCGTGTGCGCCCCTCCGGATGCCGCAATTCCGACTTTCTTGAACACCATTACATCATTCTTGTTTTTGATCTCCAAGTCGGCGTTGTCGAAGCTGAAACTGGCAGGGGAAACCTTGTAGTTTATAGTCAGATCATCACCAAGTTTCAGATCCGAGGCGGGGGCTAGCGATACGATCTCAGCCTTGTATATCTGAACCTCTTTCTGAATAATCGTGCAGCCGCATGAGTGAGGGTCCCACCAGGATCCAATCTCGAATGTATAGGTGCCGGGTCCGAATGAAGGATTGTCTGCTAACTGCTTGATAGTGAAGTTGGTCACAAGAAACTTCTTGTTGGTGATCGTCGTCTTTAGCACGCACGGGTCATCTATATCTGCTCCCCAGGCTTTGATAATTGGCACAGTGAACTCCCAGCGTCCGGTGTTCTGACCGCAGTACCAATTAGCGGGGGCGTCGGGTGCGGGAGTGACAGTGATCGGTCCTATCGGTTCTATACACATTGTGCCTGTGGGCAAAAGAGCAGCCAACTCGGCCGACCAATCCTGAACAGTGGCGCCGCCATTGATCCCGCCAGAGATCAGGTAGCCAGCGCCTCCACCATGCGGATCGAGGTCGATCCATGCAGTACCGCTCCACTGGAAATAGGTGAACTGCCGCTGTGGGATTATGACCT
Source organism: Candidatus Zixiibacteriota bacterium (assembly GCA_046754125.1). Taxonomy (GTDB): domain Bacteria; phylum Zixibacteria; class MSB-5A5; order GN15; family FEB-12; genus JBHHVC01. The sequence continues at coordinate 3,040 of JBHHVC010000110.1, read as the reverse complement.
GATGCCCCTGAGCCAGGGCGTTGTTGATGGCATTAACCACACCCGCAGGCTGGCTTAAGGTCGGGCAGTCGGTGGCAATGCTGTTTATGATCTTGCAAACAGTGATCCCGGAATCGTTGGCCAACTCAAGAATTTTGGTGGTAGAGATAGCTTCCTCGCCGAACTCCGTTTCAAACAGCAGATTTTCCTGAAGTGATCCGTCGAGGCCCGACGCATACATGTAATCAAACGGATTGTTCAATCCGTCTAGCGGAAATGGCCCGATGATCTTCCGATCGGCGTCGACGATCATGCCCACCCAGTCAAAGCTGATGGGCGAGCCTCCTGAAAACAGGACCGTCAACTGGTTCTCGACAATTGCCTCCGAAATGTCGTTCATGATGCGAAAGTGCATCAACTCGGCCATATCGTCACCGACTACGTCGACGTTGTGTACATAGGTTAGCGCTGTCTGGTGCAACACCTGGTTGAGGTAATCTTCGGCGCAAGCCGTCTGCGGCTGATCGAATTCCGCAGGGAAAGCATCCTCGGTATCGATCCCAATCCCCTGCGAATTACCCGCAGTAATAACGTTGGAGACCTGCAATTGCTGCTGGCTGGCGCCAACCGGAGGAGTGAAATGCATATCTGAATTATGCTGCCGGCCCATCTGTATAGAACCGGTGCCTGTGGCGACAATGCATCCGTCGATTCGTAACACCGGCTTGACAAAAACCAGCCATGGCGTGGTGACCTTGAATATACTGCCGGCCGTGTCGATAATCGCCTGATCTGCGGCTGAAGCACCGATGTACGAGATTGTCACCTGCTTGAGAACGATTTCCGGCAAGCTGGTAGTGTAGTCAAGGTCAACTCCGCCATTGTATATGTGGAACCGGATCATGTACCGCTTGTCATTCGGGATCGCGGAGAAGACAGTGTCCTGCGCAATCAACGTATAAGGGAGCGTTCCCGGCAGGATGCCATCATTGTGCTCAATCAATGTAGCGTGGCGGGTAAGATCGTCTTCAACCGAGCCGGGATGCAAAACCAACAGAGAATCGAGCATCTGTTGTTTGAAAAATTCGAACACTGTCTCGGTATGAAATGTGGAAATGTATTGATCGACAAACGGGTTGGCATCAAATCCGGTTTCATTTGGCACATTGAAGCCGTCAACCCAATCGTACAGTTTGAAAGCAGCGTCCATCGGCACCCATGCAAAGCCGACACTGTCATTGACCGTTCCGCGATAGTTGATCGCCGGCAACCATGCCTCAACCCAAACCCGACGGGCCTGAATCGCAACAATGTTGAACCCGTCTGATATTGCCACCCCTTCCATTCCCGCAGTGGTCAGGATGGCGCCGGCGTTACCGGCATCTTCAAAACCGAGCCAGCTCATGGCGTCGTTGACATCCATCTGCACGGTACCGCGAGCATACCGGGCGGGAATCCCGGACGTGCGCAACAAGGCGATCAACAGCGATGCAATATCGTAATCATTGCCGGCTTGGTGTTTGAGCGTCTGCTGCGAACCCTTGCGCGAACCGAGATATGGCTCGAAACTAGTATTGTTATGAACCCATTCGTAGATTTTGGCCGGGGAATGGTCCAAACTGGCGGCCAGGTCGATTATCTGCTGAGTGAACTTGACATCAATCGTTTCCTGCAGATCGGCAGGATCGGGGCCAGATGCGGCTGAAATACCGGGAGAGAGACTCTTTGTTCGGGCGGCTGCCTCGTTTACACCGATCACCGGGGCCGGGACGATCTCCATCATGGTCGGCGCCTTGCCATAGCTATGCACAGGAGCTTCCAACTCAACCGGATTATCGATGAGGAACTGCCGGAGTTGATCGAGGGATTCCATCTGGCCCGATTTATCACCTACCACTACAGCGTTTTCGATCCTGCGCACCAGTTCGATTAGAATTGTCGATGCCTCTGCATGGCGGCGCATCATCTCAGCGTGTCTATCCCGCATTACCTGCGGCTGATTCGCTGCGCCCAATTCCTTCTCTATCAAGCCGAAGTACCCTGTTAAGCGACGATTGGCAATCTCCAGCGATTCTGTCAGTCCGACCAGCGCCGCAGCAACCTGATCGTCCGTTCGGGATACATTGCCTTTCGCCAGTACCAAGTCGCGGCACTTAAGTACCAAGTTGCCGTAGTCTCGTTGTGCTTCAGTTTTTTGGGGGTCTCGTTGGCCGACAATCTGATCATAAAGACTGGTCCCGGCAGTCGCCTGACGAGGAGCCTGTTTTGGCAACATTCCGGAAAGGGCTGCCTTTAACTCCTTGTCGAAGTCAGCTATCTTTACCCCGTCTTTGTAAATCCCGGGAGAGGCAGCAAAAACTATGGCTGGAACTGCAAGAGCAACGGCAACAATTGCTACCAACAATGGCAGGAAGATGTGGTTATGTTTGAATCGCCCGGATTTATCAGTGAGCATCAAGCAAACTCCGCGACTGCGAGATAGACCGTCGAATTAGGCATGTCATTATTCGCTCTCACAAAAAAACGATTCTCATTTGGTGACCGAACCAACCAGTATACGAACGCAAGATCGGAAATGATTAAAAGCGAACCAACGCTGAAGGTCTCAGAGTATTCCAACACCCCCATCTGTCCATTGACCTTGCCGTAGATAATACCATGCAAGTCGAGATTTGGCAAGAACTTTCTTACAAGACATTATGGATGTACTTAGTAGGCGAATGGCCCGGGACATTATTCTCATTTGTCGAAGAAAGTCGGTTGGTAGCTGGCCCAGAGGTGAGGATCGATCTTGTAATGATAGGCATGGCGGCAGTCACCGTTATTACATGTCCGGGGCCGACGCATTGAGATATAGTCAAAGCTGTTTCCGCAAACCACACAGGTTGCCTTTTGCCAGTAGAGTTTTGGAACAGTCAGCTTGTCGATCTTTGCCACTTCTTTCAGCTTCCCTTTCAAACCCCTGTATTAATCATAGCCTTCTCGGTCTCGGCGATCAATTACAAACTATCTTGTCAGGAGTTGGGAGTATGTTAAACGAAGACGGGGACAGGTGTCATTC
>JBHHVC010000109.1:0-8978 GCA_046754125.1 Candidatus Zixiibacteriota bacterium | reverse complement strand
ATCTTGTTGGAAAGGACGGTTTTCGGGGTTGTCAATATTACTGTTGACAATGCGGAGAGGCCGAAATCACTGCCGCAGCTACCCCCTTCGCTACGCCTCTTCCATCTCGACGCCAAGGCTGTCGGCGAGACGGTTGACATAGTTGAAATACGCAGCCGCCTGAACGATATCGTGCAGCATGATATCACTGAGCCCATCGCGTTTGAGAGAATCGATATACTCCTGCGTAATTGACGATGCTTCATTCGTTATCTTGGTGGCATAATCGAGAACGTGCTTGTTCAGATCAGAAATATCCGCCGTGCGGTAGTCGACTATCAACGCCTGCTTGAGCTTGTCGTCAACCGCATCAAGCGTTCCGCCTGCACCGAGGGAGTGCAACGCACTCCAGTGATGTTCAATTCAGTAGTGGCATTGGTTGAGGCCAGACACAACTACTGCAATCATCTCCCGCTGCTGACGTGACAGCGGCGACTTATTGAACATGATTGAACGGTAAAACGCGGCATGAGCCTGCATCGCCTTGGGGTTGTATCCGGCTATGCGCATGACATTGGCCGGGGTTTTTGATGGTCCGCCAAACTGTTCGTAGAGTTTCTTCAGTTCGTTCGATGCCTCATCGTACGTGATATACGGAATAAACGCCATTGTTGCACCGCCTTTCTATATCATGGAACGCTCTATCCCCGCATTCGGCGCCAGATGTCAATCATCGCTTTTCTGTTATTGTCTAGTACAATGTAACGACAAATGGGTCGACCTGTGCAACTGTTTTTGTCGGGTGAGTGCATAAGATAAAGTGTGGCGGGTTCGAGGACGGACCCCACCCTACGTATCTTTGAGGATGGTCGGAATTGTTACGCTTTATCACAGTCCCCGCAACTGCTGCATCAATTCGGTGCCGGTCGAAACCGGCAGCTTGCATACGGAGTTCTTGCAGACATAAGCACGAACGTCGCCGCTTGAAACTGCGCGACCCTCAAACAGAGGTGACGTCGATGCACCATTGGTGCTCATGGCAATCAGTCGGTTGGGATGATACCATGAGTAAAGCTGCCTGAGCATGTCATCGCGAACCGGACCGTCACCGACCAGGACAACCTCGATCTTGTCGTTTAGATAGTAATCGACCGCGCAGGCAGCCGAAGTCAAGGCGCCGGGAGCCTGCTCAATTAGGCCTGACAACAAGCGCAGGCCCTTTTCGGCTTCCGAAAGGTATGACGGGTTTTCTGTGATGCGGTGCAGCTTCAAAAGAGCCATCATCAAAAACGAACCCGGCGCCGGGATCGCTCCGTCGGTATTGTCCTGCGGTCGGACGATTAGATCATTCTGCCCGGCAGGACGCAAATAGAGTTTGCCGCTTTCGTCCATAAAGAGAGATAGCGCCCGGTCGGCCAGCTTCGTCGCGAAGTCGAGCCAGCGCTTGTTTTCCGCGCTGCGATCGGACTCGTACAAATCCAGTACACCGCGAAGCAGGTAGGCATAGTCTTCGAGAAAATCCCCTGACGAACGACGACCTTCCCTGTATGAGTGGGTAAGACTGCCGTCATGGAACAAATCTTTCTCGATGAATGACACCGCCTTGATCGCCGCCCGCAGGTATCGCTCATCCCCAGTCACCTGGTAGCCCCGGCAGAATGCGCTGATGGCCAGTCCATTCCACGAGGTGAGAATCTTGTCGTCGGTGGCCGGTCGCACGCGCCTGGTACGAGCATCGAGTAGTTTACTGCGGGAGGATGCGAGATAGGCGTCGAAATCCACTTTGTCCGATTCGGAGCGCACACGGTCGGAGACGGAAGTAACATTGAGAATGTTGTGGCCCTCAAAATTGCCCCGTACAGAGACGTTGTAATACTCGATAAATGGCAGAGCATCGTCACCAAGCAGTTCATCAATCTCGGCCTTACTCCAGACGTAAAACTTGCCCTCTTCACCCTCGCTGTCGGCGTCGAGCGCGGAGTAGAATCCGCCCGACTGATCGGTCATCTCGCGCAGGATAAAATCGAGAGTTTCGCGTATCACTGTCAGGTAATGCTTGTCGCCGGTGATCTGAAATGCTTCGGCATAGACCGGTACCAGCAGGCCGTTGTCGTAGAGCATCTTCTCGAAGTGGGGTACAAGCCAGGCTTCGTCGGTGGAATAACGGGCAAAGCCGCCGCCTACATGGTCATAAATACCTCCACGAGCCATCTTGGTCAGGGCAAGTGTAGCTGCTTTCAGATATGAATCATCTCCCGAGGCCCGGGAGTAGCGCATGAACATTGAAAGCTCAGTGGCATGGGGGAACTTCGGTTTCTGGCCGAAGCCGCCGTTGACATGATCGAAATTGCGTATCAGTGAACCAGCCGCTTGTTCCACCATCTTGCGGTGTAATGCACTCGGCGGCGGGGAAGCGCTTATCTGCGCTGACACATGGTCGAACAGCCGCTGCGATGATCCGGTCAGTTTAGCTCGATCGGTCTGGTACGTTTCTCCTATTTGGGAGATGATACGTTGAAAGCCCGGCCGTCCATACCGGTCCTGTGGTGGGAAATAGGTGCCGGCAAAAAACGGGATGAGGTCCGGGGTCATAAAAATCGACATGGGCCATCCCCCTGAGCCGGTCATGGCTGTGGTAAATGCCATGTAGATTCGGTCCAGATCAGGCCTTTGCTCGCGGTCAACTTTGATGCTGATGAAGTACTTATTCAAGATCGAGGCGATAGCAGTATTCTCAAACGACTCACGTTCCATGACATGACACCAGTGACAAGCGGAATAGCCAATCGAGAGAAAGATCGGTTTGTTCTCCTTGCGTGCCCTGCCTAGCGCTTCCTCGCCCCAGGGATACCAATTGACAGGATTATGAGCGTGGGAAAGCAGATAGGGGGAGTTTTCGTCGATCAGGTGGTTTGTATACTCGTGCTCGACGGTATCGGCGGCGTTGTGCTGGCTCATTCTGGCGTCCTTATCTGCGCTACAGGCGATGTTGAAGCTAATTGTCATCGCACAGAGCGATATAATGACTCGTTTTGAGAGATTTGTCACTGTTTTCATTTCACCCTGACTAAGTAAGGGGCAGCGCCCAAGTGACGCTGCCCTACCGGTTCGAGATATCTTCCTACGGATGCCGCATTTCATTCTCTTGCGAACTGTTCACAGCAACCTTGCGACGGCGCGAATAGCCTGATGCCTATTTCGAGGCAGGACAGACATCCATCCCCTTGTGTTTCTTACACCACATCCAGTTTTTTCCCTCGACGGAGTAGGACTCAACGTCGAGCATGTTGGCGCTGGCGAAGTAGACTCCATGGGCGGTAATGCTCTTGTTGTGGTACTTTTCGCCCTTGATCAGGTCTGCAGCGTACTTGTTTTCCAACAACGAAATGTACTTGCCATCGGCAGTTTTGATCGCATGTCTGTGGCCGAATTCCTTACAGGACGCCCGGGCACCCTCAGTCTTCTTCAGGCTGCAGCCAAGACATATCAGGCTCCCTTCAAAAGTGACATGCTCTCCCTGCATCATCTCTTTTTGGGCAGCTGAAGCGCTGTCGCCAGCCATTACCTGCAGATTAAGCAGTAGCAGTACTGCTATCGCTGCTGTCATTGTCAATCCCTTGCGGATCATGGTTCCTCCGTCGGTTGCAATTAGGTACATAAAAGGTCTATGCAGTGCAACCAAACCGTCGGGCGAGTAGTTCCCCAATACGAAAGGGCCGTTGTCAGTCTATCCGAACCGGAAGATCGAAAAAAGTCGATATCTTTAAGCGGAAATAGGGAAGGCCGGCGCTCTGGCCGCTCAGGTGATTCTGATTTGAAAACCAGTCTACGCCGGTTTCTATCTGGGCAAAGAGATGATCGACAAGGAAGCCGGTGGCCGAAAACTCAAGGCGTGTTCGTTTCTCGACAATTCCTGTCGGGAATGGTTCGCTATATGGACCGACAACATCCAGCCAGGGCATTGTCCAGTCGGCGGTTACACGTCCCTCGCCCTGATTCAGCCGGGAGATCAAAAGCCCTATGGCGCGATCAGGCGACAGCCATTTTCTGGCCGAAAGCGACCAGATTTCATAGTCGTTGCCGAGGGAAGCGCCTAATAGCTGTCCGTTGTGGAGGTAGCGGTTGCGATCCTGCGCCTGGTTGAACATCCAATTGGCCACCCGTGAGTACTCCAGCTTTGTGTCGAGGCCAAATAAGAGGTCGGCTGTTTCGACTCCTGCGATCATCCCGATCTGATCCGGCTCCTGATCGGCCTGCTCGTGGTTATCCACCTGTATATCATCAACAAGAACCTGCATATAGAGCCGCATGCCTTTCCGTGGTTTGGCACTTACATCGAACCCTACCATAGTGTTGTCATCGGTCGATTGATTTAGCTGCGAGCCATGAAAGAAGATCAGCGGATTCAAATAGAACAGTTCCACTTGTCTGCCGGGGCCGCCGAAGATAACTGTTTCAAACAGGCCAACACGAAGCCAGTCGGCAAAGTGAATATCCAGCCGATGACCGGCAAAGAACCGATTCTCGAATTGCGCTACACTGTCACGGTCCGGATTAAGCCCATCAAGCCGGGCCAACCGGTACGACAAGGCCAGCCGTCCCCATCGATAGCTGTAGCCGAAGCCGTCCAGCGGAACCGTGGGGGCCAGGGCAAGTGAGTTTCGCGGACCCCAGAACGACGCGTAGCGGCCGAGCATGATGTGAAACGATTCAGTGTTATATGCCGCAAATGCCTGGTGTACATCACCAGCCAGCCCGCGCCATTTCTTGCCGGTATAGGATGCGTCTTCGGCCAGTTTCTCGTCGAGTTTAAAACTGCCAAAGACAAACAGCCTTTCGGTCGGCTGGGCGGCAAGACCTCCAAGAAACGACTCAAAGCCGTTGGACAGGGAGCGTTTCGCGGAGCGAAAATCCTCGGCCGCAAACCCAAAAAGCTGAAGTTCCCCTGTGGTCAGGTTGGCCAGCTGCTCAAATGGTCCGGTATCTAATTGCTGCCGGTCGAGCCGGTATGGACCGAGCTGGTAGTCAAACTTGTCGCTGGTCAACAACTCCTGTCGCTCCAAGCGATCGTATACGAAATCATATTCCGGGATTCCCACCGGCAGCAGGCCGATAGCCGACACATTGGTGAATATCAGGAATGCCTGCATTGCAATAGAGACCGTTCTGATTCGTGGCAGGAAACTCTGTAGGTCGGAAACCCTGCGGTTCCGACGACCTTCCGGTTGTCCCACATCTTGCTGTGGGTTGTGGCCGGGTTTGTGGGCGGCAGACCTCCCGGTCTGCCCATTGACGCCAGCTGTCGGAGCCGCTAAGGGGTTCCAACCTACGGGAACTCCATTGGCGTGCTTTTTCATCAACAGGCCCTTTGGGTGGATTTCTTACGACTAGCACTCACGAAGCACCATCTCGCTTAAGCACTGCCGGAAGCGTTCTGACCAGCAGTTTAGTGTCGAGCCAGAGAGACCAGTTGTCTATATATTCCAGGTCGAGGCGCATCCACTCATCAAAATCGATATCATTTCGGCCGTCAACCTGCCAGGTACAGGTAACTCCCGGTTTGACGGAGAGTCTGCGCCGCTGCCATGGCTCGTACTTCTCAACTTCGGAGGGCAGCCCCGGTCTTGGACCGACCAATGACATATCGCCGCGCAGAACATTGAAGAACTGTGGCAATTCATCTATCGAAGACTTTCTCAGGAAACGACCTATCCGTGTGACACGCGGATCATTGCGTATCTTGAATACCGGTCCGGACATTTCGTTACGGGATTGGAGGGCTGATTTCTTTTCTTCGGCATCAGCGCACATGGTGCGAAACTTGAAAAGCCCAAACGGTCTTCCGTTGCGGCCACTACGCACTTGTCGAAACAATATCGGACCGTCGCTCTCGAGCTTTATGGCGATTGCCGTAAGTAACATGATGGGCGCTGCGACAATAATGCCTGCGGCCGCTCCTACCCGATCCAGCAGGTTCTTCACAATTGTCCATCTATTCTCGTCGTAACCAGCGCCGTATACTACGGCCGGCATTCCGGCAATACTGTTTTGAAAGACTCGTGCTATTTTCGATCTGTACAGGTCCGGGAGCAGGACGATGGTGATACCCATACTCTCCGCAAGTTCGCATAGTTGATGTGATCGGTAAGTGTCTTCCGCCTGCACCGCCACAATGACAGCATCGAGATGTTCACCGGAAGCAATTCGCTCAAGCTTGTCGGGATGCCCCAGCAAGGGAATATCACGATACCGCCAGAGACCACTGCGATGATAATCCAAGAAGCCGATAATCTGTAGTCCTGTCTCGGGTGAGTCCAATATGCTATCAGCAGCGCGCCGAGCCTGATCGTCGGTGCCGACAATGATTACCTTGTTCTCAACACTGCTATTCTTTCGCCATGTCGATGCTGTCGCATGGCTCATAATTCTTTGCCGCACCAGCAACCGGACGTATTGCGCGAAGAAGTTGATAGCAACAAAGGTCAGCGCTGCGGACGGTTCGATTGGCCACTGCATCAGAAAGCAGGTGGCAATGAACGTGACGGATATTGCGCTCTCTTCACGCACAATCTGTTTGGGATTTTTGTGCGCTACGGCTGTTTTTAACGCCTGCCGTCGTCGCACTACGAGGGAACAACCAATGCGAAGGAACAATAGTGCTGCGGTCATCTCCACAAGCAGTGCCTGCGACAGATTAAGAGAGATGGCAGTTATTGTTATTTATGCTACTGACAGGACCGTGGCCCCAAAACGCTATGTTGCGCCTGTGAGTCGTGCCAGGATGTTTTGAACAATTACGGTCTTCATTAGAGAAGTGATCCCTCTACCGAGAAATCGGCGCCAAAATCAATCTCTTTAGCCACCAGCACCAAAGCTCGCCTTAGTATTTACATTCATGACCGGTTCCATAATGACCCGCATTTGCCTCTGCCGAGCGACGCTAGTCGGCCCCTGAGCCGACCATTTCCGACACCGCCTTCACTCGCTGGGCCGATTTGCTCGGCGTCGTGCTCGATGCGCGGCTACGCATGCGGATTTCGCGACGGTCAACGTTCTTCATTCGGTACAGGTTCTGCGGCATCTTTTCAAAGGCCCTCAATAATCTGTCATTGGACAAATGCGACTGGATGCGATAGCGCAGATAATTCGACATGGCCGGGTAGCCGCTAAGATTCTCAACCGGTAGCTTGTACTTTGTAAGGCAATTCCCGACTCCGGCACAGTCTGCCACCCGAATCAGGATAAAGTCGGTGGCAGTGAGTCGGCTTTGAATACCCTGTCTGGTGAGCGCCAGAGTCAGCCTGAGAGATTCGTTACGAATATCGGTCAAACGGTTTGCCATCGCTTCATCGTTCAAAAGCGAGGCCAGCATCGTCTTTTGCAAGGCCAGAGAAATGCGCTCACAAGCAAGTTCTTCCCGGATGCGCCCGGCTGTCTCTTTGCAGGCCAGCAAGTATCCGGCCTCAGACGAAACGATTCCAAAGGCCGACGTGAACGAGCGTAAGACCAGAACATTGTCGCACCGATCAATCAGTTGGCTTGCCGAAATACCGTAGAACTCGAAATACTGCTCATCTGCAATCAGCAATCCTTTCGGCACCGCCTCTGCCATTCGCTCCAGGTCGGCCAGGGAAAAGTCTGCTCCTGTGACTCTGTTTGGATTGGCGACATAGATGATGTCGGAAGTCTGCCCCACAGCCGCAATTGCTGCCTCGACATCCCCTACAAATGGAGATTCGCCGGGCCTTTCCTCGATCTTGATTTCCGCCCGGTCGGCGGCGATTTCCACTTCGGGTGTAAGATGACCGGCGCTGATCAGGGTCAGGCGACGGGTGTCATGTAGCCTTAGAATCGCTGTAAGTGCAGAGACAAAGTCAGCGAACGGAACCACCGACCGAGTATCGACGCCTGCCCGACGCGCAATCATGGTCTCGACCAGATCAACGTCGACTTGATTTGTAGGTATTGTATCAAACATGTGTCACAATCCTTCCTGCCCGGGGGGGCATGTTCCCTACGATTTGTTTGCAAACCGAATGCCATGCTGTTCAGGAATTGAACTGTCGCAGCTATTCTCTTGCCGTACACAAACTTACGTCGTCAGCTTCAATAATATAATGTTGGGCTACTATGTCTATACGACAGGTCGTGGTACAGATGTGCTAGTGGTGCTGGAACTCTTTTCCCAAGATCTGCTTCACAACGGTTAGCTGAAAAATACATTCAGTGCGATGGGCAGAAGGATCAAACCTGCTGGAGCCTGCCCGCCGAAGGAAACACCGAATACCAGACAATATCAGCAAGTCTCATGAAACAGGCCGCCAGCGCAAACGACGTTGCACTGGCGGCCACAGGAAGGTAAGAACGCTCAAACAAGCGATCCAGAGGGGAATCCTATGCTACAGTCTCGCCACTATGTAGACTGACGTAAGCACGCCGGTCACGGCACTAAGGCCTGTCGTAATAGCTTTGAAGAGATTGCGTTCCTTCCTGATTTTGCTTGGAACGATAATCACATCCCCCAAAGCCACCTTACTTTTCAATACGCCGTTTTGTGAAATAACCTCACCATCTGCTCGCACCAGGCGTGTTGCTTTCTTGTCCGCTTGCTGAGTGAAGTTGCCGGCTCGTTTGACATAGTACCTGACATCTTTCCCACCGACGTATTTCAGCGTCCCGTTAGCTCCGACCGCGCCCATTACTGTGATGCCGGAAGGTATTGAGGGGACAAATATCTGATCTCCCGGTTCGAGAATCAGGTCGCCGTTTTTGCCATGCGTTGAAACGAGTGTTTTCATGTCTATGATCACGCGGCTGACCGAATTCTGATCGTAGTCGAAGAGGTTCTGCCTTACCGGACGACCAAGAGTATCCTGCACTATCGGTTGCGAGCGGTCGATAAGGGCCGGAATCTGCATTCGCGTAAGACTCTCACCGATTGATTTTCGCTCCAGTACCAGCCCCGTTGGAAAGGCCTGGGGAGTAAAGCCACCAGCCCG